>JAPPDN010000331.1 GCA_028824575.1 Candidatus Poribacteria bacterium
AATAAATTGACACACCACGATAGCAACCCACATTGCCTGATCGTAAGGGCTGGGTAACCCAGCCCCTACGATCAATCGCGCGTCCAAATAATTATGGGCTTTACTATAATAGTCTTAAGCGTGCAGAGGGATAGTTACGGTCAGAATTTGAACGTTGGTGAACCCCGTACTGTGCGGTTGCTCTACTTTCTACCCAATGACCGTCCATTTCACACCGACGTGGTTCAGAAAATGAAAGATGAGATTCTCAACGTTCAAATCTTCTACGCCGAGCAGATGCAAGCACACGGCTACGGGAACAAAACCTTCCATTTTGAAACTACACCTCAAGACCAACCCAAGGTGCATAGAGTGGATGGGAAACACCCCTTTAGTCACTACGACAACACCCTTGGCGATGCTGTGATTGACGAGCTTGGACAAGCCTTTGATCTTGATGCGAATATTTACTTCATCGTGCTTGGGGCGGATGCACTGCGTCAGGGAAATGGGCAGCCTGCAGCAGGGGTCGGAGACCAGCGTTGGTCTCCCGTGCTTCTAATTACCTAAAACCGCTCAAGGTAAATGTCTCCGTTGTCTTCTTGCGTGTTACTCCAAACGACCATCCATTTTCCATTTTCAACAGATACTACAAACGGTGGATAGTGTTCCCCTTTACTTGTGGAAATAGCTGCCCCGTTCTCGTCCCACAACGATTTGCCCTCTAAATCGATAAGCTGCCCATAGATCGCATCACGGCTCTCCTCACCAAAGTCTTCTCGATAATCCAACCATGCTACAAAAAATTGTCCGTTCTCGGTTTTAACGATAGACGGTTTGTCCTGATGTCCACCCGCCATGCAAAGCGGAATACCATCTTGTTCCCAACTCGGTGTGCCATCTGCTCGGACGCGCTGCATATAGAGGTCAGAATAAATATCGCGCTCATCTCTCCAGACGACGATGAACCCACCGTTCCCATCACTGGTGACCGAGGCATGTTTCTGGATACCTTCGGTCGTACAGATAGGCACTCCCATCTCTTGCCATAATTTATTGCCGTCAGGAGAAATCCGCTGGGCGTAGAGTTGATCGTTGATAAAATTTTCGTACACCTGCCATAAGACAATAATACCGCCTTCACCATCGGGGATGACACGCGGTTCACCTTGCATGCCATCTGTTGGAGAGATGAGAAGCGGCGCGTCCCACAACGGTTTTGCGTCTAAACGCAAGCGATACGCCATGATGTGCCACGCGTCGTAACCGATAACGTCCCACCAAACCACATAGAACCCACCGATACCATCGGCGACGAGAATAGGATCGCTCTGTAGCGATTCCGACGGAAAAACGGGGATGCCATTAGGTTCCCACATAGGTTTACCTTCCGCGGTGATCCGTTGGATGTAGAGGTCTTGAAATTCAGAACTCCGGCGTTCATCTTCCCAGACGCAGATAGCACCGCCTTCGCCATCGCTCATAATCGCTTGTGTGGATTGGTCGGCTGTGTTTGTACAGATAGGAATACCATCTATTTGCCACAGAATCTCGCCATTGAGATTAATGGCTTGGGCATAGATATCCCAATTGCTCCTATTGCGTCTGTCGTTCCAAACGACAATTGCGTGTCTGTCGTGCCGAATCATCCGTAACCGGCGTTGATTTCTATCTGCCTTGCATATCGCTACACCATTTTCTGCCCAACGCGTTTTTCCTGTGCTATCAATGTGCTGCGCGTAAACATCCCAATCCTTGCCGGTTCGATAATCTTCCCACATAACCACGACCCCACCGTCACCATCGTCTACAACCCACGGGAGGAATTGTCCATCTACAGCAGTCGAAACAGGAATCTCAGCCGATGCCGTTCTGAATAGGACGCAAGCCCCCGAAAGTGGGATAAGTATTGACGCTATCAATAGCCGACTCAATCGGAAAAAAGTGTTTTGGGAGTCCATAAGTTGACCAATGTTCCTTTTGTATATAAATCGAGTGTTTTCCAATGTTGAATCGGGAGTTCAATGTGTGCTAATGCTGCTGTCGGCATCCGTTCTATTTCTCCAGTCAGGTGACTCACAAGTTGTTCCATCGTTGGGTTGTGTCCGACGACCATGACGCGTTGATGTTTGTCCGACACTGCTTGTAGTGTTTCAAAGTAGACCCTGGGAACAGTATCATAAAACGCGTCCAACTTTTTCACTTTCCGCGTGTAACCGCACGATTTTGCCACTTTATTCGCTGTTTTTCGTGCCCGCTTTGCCGATGAGGTGAGAATCCGGTCCGGGATTAATCCTTCTTGACGCAAGTGTTTACCCATACGTGGTGCGTCTCGCTTCCCGCGCCCATTGAGCGGACGATCATAATCAGAGAGTTCAGGATAATTCCAACTCGATTTTGCATGCCGCATGATCAGAAGGGTTTTCATGGTTGCTCCTTATAGGATTTTATTTCTTTCTCACATAATATCACAATTGTGCCCAGATGTCAATTGCGGACACAGGGCGGTCCAGAATCATTCAATTTTCACGAAACCCCTTGTCAGTAGAAACCTTATAAGTCCATTTACGTGCGCCAGAATTATCCTGAAAACCGAATTCTGATCGCTGACGGCTTCTAAAAAATTTTGTCTTGCATTCTCAAGGCTTTTGTGATAATATTTAATGAGAACCTGTCAACGTATTTGGGGATATATCCGTTACAGAGTTCAAACATAAACTCTGGAGGATATAGAAACATGTTATCCAAAATCAACAAGATTCTCACGCTGCTCTTAGTCGCGTTAATATTTGGTGGTATCAGTGGATGTTATATTGATGCTGGTGACGATACCGATGAAGAACCGCCTGCGGTGCCACGCGGTGTCAGAACCACCACAGGTGACGAACAGGTTATCATTGAGTGGTACCCTAACGGTGAATATGACTTAGCAGGTTATGAGGTGTGGCGCGGGCGAGACGGCACCAATTTTGATAGTCTGGCAGATGTATCAGAAAACACAACCCACTATGTAGATAGAACTGTCCGAAACGGAGAAACCTACTATTACGCTGTTTCTGCTTATGACGTTGACGGAAACGAAAGCGAACTCAGTCCTGAAAACGCTTGGGATACGCCGCGCCCAGAAGGACGAAATGTCACGCTTGATGATTATAATATTTTCCCAGAAAGAAGTGGTTTCGATTTCTCGCGACCGGAAAAGGGGAGTCTGCATTGGGACACCGCGGCAACGGATGTCTATTTTGCGTTTGATGCTGAACGCAATGCTACTTACCTCTACTCTGACAATGAAACGTTCATGCAAGATTTGGGATACCACGAAGACCTTGATGCCGTAGATGTAGTGCCGAAAGAGGGATATGTAGAGTTATTTGTTGAACTCATTGAGGGACATGTCTATGCCATCAATACACCAGATAATAACTTCGCAAAGATTCACGTGCGTGAACTTTATGAGGATGCCGTCGTTTTCGATTGGGCATACCAGACCGATCCAGGGAACGTACAATTGGCCCCCTCTCTCAAACGTCCGTGATAAGGAGTGAACTTCGTGAAAAAAGATGGAGAGGTGACATTGCTGTTGTCTCTATCATGCATATTTTTTATATTCGCACTCTTTCTGAGCATTGGCGTTGTCAGTGTAATTGCTGAAACCTCATCGGTTGAGACGGATGCCGCTGCGAATATGGAATCTGACACCGCCAGCCAGAAACCTCTACCGTTTATGCCGGGTTATATGGACGAACCTGAAACGGAATCGGATTATTCACTGTTTCGGTCGCATCCAGAGCGGTACTACCCTGAACTTGATCTTCAAAAAGCGCGACGGCTATCCACTTTTATGCCCGGATTGGGACAGGCTTATGCTGGTAATTACACAAAAGCGACACTGTTCCTAACCGTCGAGTTAGGCACTTTCGCGCTTGCTGGATATAACATCGCGCGCGCCCTGCATTACAACGAACAAAGCGTATTTGAGACTGGATTCCAAGATGATCGGACTGACAGATTCTTAACACATGAACAAGGGCAGACTCGCATGAGAAATCATGCGTTTTTCAGCGGTATTTTCCTCGCAACAGGCATCGGGATCCACATCTGGAATATCCTTGATGCCCCTAAAACCGCTGAAGCGTATAATAATCGAAGATTTTCGCTGCAGGTGCAACAAACAGGTAGTGGTCTTCAATCTCTGGTTTTCACCCATAGATTCTAAAACTGTCGTAGAAGACATATTATTTCAACGCCAATTGCGAGGACAAAAGTGTGCGTTATGCAAAATATTTAATCTTTGCGCTGCTCTTCGTCGGGAACATTGCCTTAAGCGGTAATTCCGTGTTTCTTGTTGGGGAAGGGAACATCGTCCCGAATCCTCTACGGATCGGTGAAAAATTAACCTATAGTATCAGTTGGAAAAGATTACCAGCTGGAGAACGGACAGATTGGATTGTCAAAGAAGAAGCACTGAAGGGTGGAGATGTATATCGTATCCAATCTAAAATGAAAACCCGCGCCCTTTTCAGACCTTATAAATTCCGAAGCGAGCAGGAAACGTACTTTAATCCGACAACACTTTCACCGGTCCGTTTCCAGAACTATGTACAGGATCGAAAACATCTTATTACAGTCAAAATCGATTTCCGTGACGGTGAGGCGGACTATGAGAGGGTCTCGCGTCCAAACCCAAAAGCACCGCAAAAACGCGAGGCAAAGGCACTGGAAATACCACCCGGCACGCAAGATGAACTCTCGATTATCTACTTCCTACGTTCTAAGCAATTTGTGATCGGTGAAACCTACTTCTTCCCGCTGCTCGTTAAAGGAAAGGTACTGAAAGCGACACTCACCGTTGAACGCAGAGAGTTCGTTAAAAATAAAAAATTAGGCACTGTAAGAACAATTGTGTTACGAACATCAGAAGGCGGTCGCTTCTGGATTACAGATGATGAACGGCGGTTACCTGTCAAAATTGAGACAGAAAGCAGAATAGGCGCGATAAAAGCTACTTTAACGGATATTGAGTTGGCGGATTAGGACTTAAAACAAACATCTTGTACCCGCGATACCGCCGGTGACTTGTCAAGGAAATTGTAGTGATAGAACTTTTACGTGAAACAGAAAATTACCAAACGTTGGTGGCACGCCTCAAAGATGGTAAGAAACTTCCGTGGCTTAGAGGATTGGTAAACGCATCAACAGCATATCTCCTCGCAGCGCTTATTGACGATTTCCCGAAGAAATCTTTTTTAATTGCCCTTCCTTCACAACGTGAAGCTGAACAGGTGCTGGCGGAAATCTGTACATACCGGGCGTATCCGACTTTAGAAACGACATCCACCACTGCTCCAGAGTCTGGTATTAATTTTTTCCCCAGTTGGCACCGCAAAATTTTTGACGGCATCGCGCCGCCTAAAAACATCGTCACAGACCGGATGCGGTGTCTCGAACGCCTACTGCAGAAAGAACGGAGCATCGTCGTAACCACAAGCCAAGCGATGCTTTACAAACTTCCGCCTCGACAGCATTTTGCCGACGCTTGCCGTGTCCTGAATCTCTATGACGAGATAGATCCAGATGATGTCGCAGCAATGCTTATTCGCGGTGGATACCAGAGCGTTGAACTCGTGGAAGTCAAAGGAGAGTTTGCACGTAGAGGCGACATTCTTGATGTTTATCCGCTCACAACCGATACCCCGGTCCGAATTGAATTTTTCGGGGATGAAATTGATACGATCCGTACCTTCGACCCAATATCGCAACGCTCAACGGCATCGATTCAATCGGTTACCCTGACACCGCTGCGAGAAGTGCTTTCCGATGATATATCTGTTGATCATTGGCGCGCCCAGACGGATTTGCTCATTCAGGCACAACCAACACCGCAACTCATAAATGCTGTCCGGGAAGTAACACAGCACTTGACAAAAGCAACATCTCAATACCCGCTTCAAGGTTGCCCTCTCAATGATGCAATAGAAGCGTTTTTACCGATGCTCGTGCCGGAAACCGAATTGCTGACAGACTATCTGTCCGACGATACAATTGTCTGTTTGATAGAACCACAGTGGCAACAGCGAGAAGCCTCACAAATGCACGAGCGGACACAGGAATTGTATGAAAAGAAGATTGATGAATCCAGCCTCATGGTGCCACCCGATAACCTCTTAGCCTCCTTTGAAGTACTTCGTGCAGAATTAGAGAGGTATCCCGTCATCTCATCATCTTTGGCACCACCGCGTGAAGTTACCGAGAGTCAATTGGCACCACTGCATTTTGAGATGAAACCGCTCGCGCTACCGTCTCGCAACTATCAGACGATTATCAATCAGATTAAAACGTGGGCAGCCGCGAGGAAACGGATCCATCTTTTTTGCGAAACGCCGCAGCAGTCGAAACGCGTAACCGAGATTTTAGCCGAGCGCGACTTATTTCCACCGGATATTGACATCAGTGTCGGGGCAATCAGTGAAGGGTTTCTCAACGAAGCGTTAGATCTCATCGTTATCTCCGAGGACGAACTCTTCGGAAATCGCCAACACCGTCCAGTTCGACACCGGCCGCCTACAGATGGAACACCGATTCTGAGTCTGATTGACCTGAAAGTTGGTGACTATGTTGTCCACGTCTCCCATGGTATTGCTATCTATGACGGGATACGCCGGTTGGCAATTGATGGCAAATCACAAGATTTTCTAATTCTTAAATACAGTGATAGCAATATCCTTTATGTGCCTACCTACCAAGTGGACCTCGTTCAAAAATATATTGGGAGCAAAGACAACGCGCATAAACCTCGCGTGGATCGGCTCGGTGGAACAGCATGGCATCGACGAAAGGGACGAGTTAAAGAATCGATTGAACAGATGGCGGATGAATTGCTCAACTTATACGCACTTCGGCAAGCCCGAAAAGGATACAGTTTTCCGGCTGAGGTGCCGTGGCAAACCGAATTTGAGGCACTCTTCCCATATCAGGAGACCGATGACCAACTCCAGGCGATTGAGGACGTTAAAGCTGATATGGAAGATGAGCGACCCATGGATAGGCTTGTCTGTGGAGACGTTGGATATGGAAAGACAGAGGTCGCCTTACGCGCCGCTTTCAAAGCCGTTATGGCAGAAAAACAGGCAGCGATTCTCGTACCAACAACAATTCTTGCACTGCAACACTATGACACCTTTGAGAAACGGTTTCAGTCTTTTCCTATCAATATTGAGATGCTAAACCGGTTTCGCACGCCGAAAGAGATGAAACAGATTAAGGAAAAATTGGCGGCAGGCACTGTTGATGTTGTTATTGGGACACATAGCCTACTCTCCAAGACGGTAACATTTCAAAATCTTGGGCTTCTCATCGTTGACGAAGAGCATCGCTTTGGTGTTAAGCATAAGGAGAAAATCAAACAATTTAAAGAGACGATTGATGTGCTTACACTGACAGCGACACCGATCCCGCGGACACTCCACATGTCGCTTGTCGGTATCCGGGACTTCAGCGTTATCAATACGCCACCAGCAGATCGATTGCCGATTCAGACCTATGTGATGCCCTACGATAGGGAGGTCATTCGAGAAGCGATCACAACAGAATTAGCACGTGACGGTCAGATCTTTTTCGTCCACAACCGTGTTCAAGATATTCAGAATATTGCCATAACGCTTCAGGAACTCGTGCCGGATGCACGTATTGCAGTCGCACACGGGCAGATGCCGGAACGTGAATTAGAAACCGTTATGCTTGAGTTTGTGCGCCACAAACACGATATACTCGTTTGTACAATGATTATTGAATCAGGACTGGATATCCCGAACGTTATCACGCTCTTGATTAATCGGGCGGATGCGCTCGGTTTAGCGCAACTTTATCAGTTACGGGGTCGCGTCGGGCGTGCCAATGCTCAGGCTTATGGGTATCTATTCTATCCACGGGACCGATCCATTACTGAAGGCGCGCAAAAACGGCTTCGCGTTATTGAGGAATTCACTGACCTCGGCTCGGGATTTAAAATTGCCCTCCGTGATTTAGAAATTCGCGGCACCGGAAATATACTCGGTGCCGAGCAACATGGACATATCGTCACTGTTGGTTATGAGCTTTATTGTAAACTCCTTGAAGAAGCGGTGATGGCTTTAAAAGGTGAAAAGGTTCAGGAGACACTGGAAACACGAATTAGTCTACCCATAGAAGCCTATCTGCCTGATGATTATGTCCCTGATAGCCGTCAAAAGGTCTCCATCTACAAAAAGATTGCAGGCTTGAAAGACGACGCTGCCTTGAAAGAACTCCGCGAGGAACTTCAGGACCGCTATGGTGCAATCCCTGAACCCGCTGAGATGTTACTTGAAATCGCCAGTGTAAAGCAATTTAGCCAAAACCTCGGCATTACCGCGATCGTCGCGGGGAAAGAGCAGGTAAAGGTCACCTTTGACGAACAAAAACCGAGAATTAATGTGAAGAAATTCATTGAAATAATCCACCAAAATAGCAACCTTCAGTTGCAACCACCGGCACAACTCAAGATTCAGATGCCGGGGATGACTGGAGTGAATATGTTAACCGAATTACAACAAACACTTAAGATGTTTGTTGACATGTAATAGTTTCTTTGTAGGAGGGGTTTGTAACCCCGATTTTGGAACATGATGCCTCATGGAAAAAATTGCGTAAATCCTAAATTTGTCAGATTATGACGAAAGGAAATTTTAGCACATGAAAAGAACGATTACTATTTTTGTAGTTGTCGCCATGACCTGCCTATTGACTTGGAGGTTCGTCCAGTCGGATAGTCATGAGGAGCCTGCACCCGCTATGGACGAGAGTCAGGTGATTGTGGCAGCATACAAGTGGAACGGCGAGACACACCAAATTTCGTTGGCGGACCTGAACGCCGCTATCGCAGAGCTTCCTATTTACCGCCAACAGAACTATGAGAGTCGAGCAGACAAGGCCGAATATCTTGGAGGGTTGATAGGGGAACGGCTCAAAATCCTCCGGGCGGCTGACGCGGGGTTTGATAAACTCCCGGAACACCTCAAGAAACTCGAAGACTACACGCACCAACTCATGGTTGAAAAATTAACCGAGATGGAAGTTGATGCCAAGGTGGTCTATACGACTGACGACCTCATGGCGTATTATCAGGAAAATCTCGGTGAGTACGTTGAGGAAGCAAAAGTTCGCGCCACCTGCATCACGCTTAATGATGAGGACCTCGCCCATGAGACGCTTGATGCTATTAAAGCAGGAAAAGACATCGTTGATATGGCGAAGGAACTCGCTGAAGCAGGAAAATTTGCCAACGGACCCGGTGTTAACGAAGATGATCCGGGTAATACCAACTTCTTCACAAAAGCCGCTTCAGCACGCTGGTCGGAATTCATTGAGGCTGTTTTCGCGCAAGAAGTCGGCGAAATGACAGATGCCGTCTTTGAAACTGATGTCAACGACGAGACCTTTTACCTTATCTTCCGTAAAGAGGAGCATCAACCCGAACGACAGCAGGAATTTGACGAGGTCAAAAGCGACATCGAAAGGACGGTTGAGCGTACAAAGAAGCGCGAGCGTATCAATGCATGGGTCAACGAGATTTCTGAAAAAGGCAAGTTGAAAACCTATCCTGAGAATATTCCAACGCCACCGCAGCCCGAAGAAGCGGCGACTGAGGAGTCCGAACAGTAGCAATTAGCTGTCAGCCATCAGTGGTCAACCGTCAGTGAAGAAGTAAATCTGTAACAATAGACCCTATCTTGGCGTCCGCCAGGGCGCGGTAAATTGTTACAGAGAACCCTTTTTGCTGATTGCTGATAGCCATAAGAAAAGGAGTTTAGAATTGAAAATGCTCACAAGAATTGCCCAGTTCATGGGTAGAATAGATTGCAAGCCTCGACTGCCGGTCGTCCCTTTACTTTTACTCGGGATTCTTGTTACCCATCCCGTCTTTTATAGTTGTGGCGACAAGGCTATCGGTGCCGACGGAACAGTTATTGCTGAATTTGAGTGGAACGGTAAACAGCACATCACCCTTGAGGAAATGATGCAGGAGATTAGCGAACTGCCAGAATACAAACAGCGGCAGTATGAGGACAAAGAGGGGCTGGAGACTTACATGCTCCTTATGGCGGAGAGCCGCTTAATTCTCAATCTCGCTCGCGACCATAAACTCAACGAAGACCCGGAAATCCTCAAGAAGGTTCAGGACTATCTTCACGAGTTGATGGTTAAGAGAATTACCACCCAAGAAGTTGACGATAAGCTCACCTTGTCTGATGCTGATTATATGGCGTACTATGAAGCACACAAAGCGGAATACGTCCGTCCGGCGCAGGTCAGGCTTTTGTGTATCACCCTCATAAATAAGGAACGAGCTGATGAAGTTTCCGCAGAAATCAAAGGCGGTAAAGACATCGCCGAGGTCGCGCAAGAACTCTCTGACCGAGGCGAACTCGTCGGCCCTGGCGCGAATGCATCCTCTCCTGGTGATACCGACTACTTCAGTCGTGATTCTTATCCGTCGGGAACCGAACCTTTCTTAGATGCAGCGTTCTCTGCAGAGATCGGTCAAGTCCAGGGTGACGTTATTGCGGTTGAAGTCCAAGGACAGAAATACTACATGATGTTCCGTAAGGATGAGGCTCGCGATGAATACCAAAAACCCTTTGAGGACGAGGATGTCCACAAGAGTGTGGTGCGAAAGGCTGATCGTGAAAAGCGCGAAGCCCTTATGACGGAATGGGTCAGCAAACTCCGCGAACGTGCCGAGGTCAAAACCTATATTGACCGGATTCCAGAGGCGGAACCCGAAGAACCGCCTGCAGAATCGGAATCAGAGGAATCACCCGCGGAGACAGAACCAGAAGAATAGTTGTCAGTTGTCAGTTCGTTTTTTCTGCGAAAAACCTTTCAGTTGTCAGTAGTTGTCAGTTGTCAGTTGTTAGTTACAAGAGGGATATGGTTTAATCAGAACCCTCTTAACTGATAACCGATAACTGATAACTGACAACTATTAAAAAAGGAGCAGGCACATGCTGTACAAAAAAGGGGTCTATCTTACGTTGATCGTTCTACTTATCAGCGGTGGTACCTCAAGCGTTTATGCGCGTACATTTGATAAAATCGTCGCTTATGTCAACGACGACATTGTAACCAAACGCGAGCTTGATGTCTTAGTGAACCAACGCGCAATGGAACTCCAGCAAGTTTATCGCTTCAGTGAGCGCGAAGCACTCAATGAGGCTGAACGACAACGCTCCGAATTGTTGGACAGACTTATCCGACAAATGCTACTTTTGGAAGCAGCGTTGACGTTGAGGATTACTGTCAGTGATACAGAGGTGGAGCAGTACATCAAAGACTTTAAAGACAAATACCAAATCGAGACGGACGCGGAATTTGAGAGGCAGTTGAACCGAGAGGGGATGACACTCGTCACATTTCGTGAACAATCAGAGCGGAACCTCAAGACTGAGAAACTCGTTATGGGTAGGATTGTCCCCAGATTACAGATACGCGATAGCGAAATCCAAGAATTCTTTGAAGAGAATCGTGACCAATTATCAACCAAAACAGACAAAGTCCATTTAAGACACATTTTTATCGCCTTTAAACCCAACCAAGCCGATCGCGATGCAGTTTATGAAAACGTCAAAAAGGCACTGAATGAAATCGAAACAGAAAAAGCGACGTTTGAGGAGGTAGCACAACGTTATGATACCTCTAAGCAGGCAGGAAATCTCGTAAAAGCGTCCACCGAAGAACTCAGTAAATTTCCGAAGATATTTCAAGGTTCACTCACAAACTTGGCGGTAGGTGCGCTCAGTGAGCCTATTGAAGGCGACAGAGGGCTCTATGTATTTACCGTTGAAAAGAAAACTGACGAGATGATTGAATTTCGGTATTTCATTGTCCCCTTGGTTGCAAGCCCATCGGCTATACAAGAAACGCTCAAGCGCGGTGACGAAGTTTACGCAAAATTGGAAGCTGGTGAAGATTTTAGTAAACTCGCATTGACACATTCTGATGATGGTGAAACGCGTGAAAACGGTGGAGATCTTGGGATAAGATCCTTATCGGAGCTCAATCCTAAAACGCGAGCAGTCGTTGAACCGCTGGTGTCCGGTGCCTACAGCCAACCCTATGAAACTGAACTTGGACTCCACATCTTCAAAGTTGATGAACGAGATAGTCCCGGTCTGGCTGAAGCGGAGAAGGCACAGATTACCGTAATACTCCGCCAACAGCGATTTCAGGAAGAATGGGACGCATATACTGACAAACTGCTTGAAAACGCCTACGTTAAAATTAATCTGAAAGAGTAAGAAACCTGTGAGAAAGAGCGGTTCCGATTTGCCTATCCATCACCAGCATCAATATGCAAACGCAGTGTCCCTTTGTGAGACAAACCTTCCGTCGCGAATACGCGCATTGCTTGTTTTCATGCTGAAGTGTGTCTGCATAGCGGCAGTCGTATTCGTCATTGCATGTCTCTTTTCCCCAATGCAATCGGTTATAGCGCAAGACGCGCAACCCTCTGAGCCACCTACTGCTGAGACAGAGATCCCCGATTCCGAAGCGGAAGAGAATAGTTCAGAACAGTTGGATCCAGAGACTGATACCCCTGAAGAAGGGGACGCGCAATCCCCTGAGCCACCTACTGCTGAGACAGAGATCCCCGATTCCGAAGTGGAACAGGCACAAGCGGAAGAAGAAGGTGGTTCGGAACGGTTAAATCCGGAAACTGATGTCCCCGAAGAAGGCATGGTCATCGGTGATGGCGACGATATGTCTATCGTTGATAATTTCGTTCAAATCCACGGGAATGCTCTCATCAAATTTGAAGATGTCATTTTGCGGGCGGATAATGTCTGGGCGGATTTCGACGAGAATCTGTTGCGGGCATCAGGGAACGTTCATCTCAAGGTTGGCAATGAAGAGACCTACTCCGATGAACTCATCTTCAATCTTGAAAACAAAAAAGGGATTGCACGCAACGGCTTCACGTATAGCGACCCGTGGTACTTCGGCGGGAGTGAAATCTTTAAAATAGAGGAGGATCGCTCCTATATCCGCGGCGCGACGTTGACCACCTGTTCACTGAAACACCCACACTACTATTTCAGCGTCACCGAAGTCATTGTCCGAATGAATCAGGAGTTGATCGCCAAAAACATCGTTTTGCGTATTGGCGGGTTTCCGCTCTTCTATTTCCCCGCGATTCGACGTGATCTCCGTAAAGGAAAAGTCGCCAAGATTATTGTCAAAATTGGGACAGATAGCTACCAAGGTCCTTACCTCAGTATTATCCAGCCTATTGCCCGGAAACGGCGTTATGACGGGGCACTGCTTTATGATAGGAGCGCGCGACGCGGACAAGGCTACGGCTTTGAAGGCAAGTATCGATTCTCGGATACAAAGTTCCAAGAAATTTATATCCCGATTCCGCCGGATGTAACCCCTAATCAACGTACCAAGTTACAGGAAAAAGCCCAAGAATTGCAGGACCGGCTTGATGGTGAATATGATCGCTATTGGTTGAAGCAGATTTTTCTCGAATATAAAATTACGGATGCCGATGTTGCCCGTGCCAGAGAGCAGGCGGAAGAACTTCTCAAGCAGCTTCAAGAAGAAGACGCGGACTTTGCGGAACTCGCGCAGCGGAGTTCTGACCACTCGGATACCCGTTATGAGGGCGGCGACCTCGGTTTCCTCGCCCTCGGCGAAACTGACGAGGACGGTGAACCGATACTTGATCCCACTTTGGAAGCAGCTGCCTTCGCCTTACAAGAAGGCGAAATTAGTGCTATCGTCCAAACCGAATCCGCATTTCACATCCTCAAAGCCGATCAGATTGTTGATGTCTATGGTGAACATGAGGTTAAACTCCGCCGTATTGATATTGCTATTACCGCCAGCGATGATACAAAGGACGCACTACGCGTATTAGCGGATGATATGCTCC
>JAPPDN010000105.1:0-1369 GCA_028824575.1 Candidatus Poribacteria bacterium
ATGACGGTGACGGGCATGCAATCCTATGGAAGCCGCAGCAGATGAAAGAGACGGATGTCCGCATTCTTGCAGAGGTAAAGACGGGTAAACCTACGATCACCCAAGTACGCGCTTTTTGCCAAGTGATGAATCAAAACAACGCAGAGATCGGCATCTTTATCACGATCGAACCGATCAGTGCTGGCATGCGGCAACAGGCGGAGGAGATGGGGACTTTCGAGCACAATAAGCAAACCTATCCTCGCCTCCAATTTTGGCAGCTGGACGACGCATATTTTGATGACCCTGCTTCTATCAACACACTCGTTCGATTGCCAGCGGAGTGGCGGATTCGTGCAACCCAGAAATCAGAGCGTCACTTTGAGGACCAACAGATCCAACTTCTTCGAGGATAGATTAGAGTTTCTGCGGTGGCCTCCCTGATTCTTCACACATTTCGAGGTAATCTTCAACGGCTTCTTCAAAAGCGGTTTGCAATTCGGCAACGGAGTCGCCGTGAAAACCGACAATATCCCTGATTCCGGCAATCTCTCCGATAAGGCAACCATCCTCAGTGCTATATTCAATCCGGGCTGTATAACCTTTATAGATCATTATATTCATGGTGTTATTCCTACCCTGATACATCTGGAGATCAGTTCTACCGGCACAATTACCTATCCTCAATCGCTTCAACGTTCGCGCGAGGCAGTGTCGTCTGTTCGCCGTTTTCGAGTTCGACGCGCAGTACCCGTACCTGTGCCTCTGTCTCCAAATTCTGGAGTTCTACCGGCAGCTCGGTGACACGTCCTAATTTCCCAAAATACGGTTCGCGGATAATCCGTACTGAGCTGCCGACCTCCAGAATCCCTTCAGTCGCACCATCGTCCGTATTGGCGGCTGCACCTGCAGTCTCTGGTGCGAACGGAATCACGATCTCCGGACGGACAACCCCAGCACGAATCTGCGTCGCACCGTTAATAGACGTTTTCATACCTTCCCGCGCTTTCAAGAGCGTAAACGTCTGCTCCGCCATCGCGATGCCTCCGAACCCTTCCGTAATAACGAGCGTAACGCCGACTTCCTCAGAACCGGTAATCGCCACACCGAGTTCATAGCCGAGAAGTTCTCGCAGGTCCGCGTCATCAATACCACCAGCAATAATGCCCTTTACACCATGCTGAACCGCTTGCTGAATTGTCTCCGTTGTAACCAGCGAACCACCAACTAAAATGTTATCTTTATGTTCTGGCAGTATCTGTTCAGCGGTCAATGCATCGCTCGGCGATTGAGAGACAACGACTAAGTTCCCCACCGTTTCACCACCGATCCCGAAGATGCCTTGGATATAGGTACCGTAAGTTTCGACTGTGACACCTTCGTTCGGAAC
>JAPPDN010000105.1:1379-13794 GCA_028824575.1 Candidatus Poribacteria bacterium
TGACACCGTCGTTGGGAACGGTCTCCGTTACCGTGCCATCTGTATAGGCTTTGACCTCCACAGGGATCGGCGGTTCGCGAAGGATAACCTGTCCGGTAACATCCGAAACCGCTTCAATCGTACCGTCAATCGGTGAACGCGCTTGCGATTTGAAAAGCCCGAAAAGTCCTTTGGTTGTAGCGATAATCTCGTCTTCTGAAACGGTTTCGCCTACAGATTTGAGCATGTATTCCGCAATCTCTTCCGGTGGGATACTGAGTAAGTTAGCAATATTCACCAATTGAACGTTGCCTGGCAGGTCTGCCTTTGCGACAACATCCTCTGCCTTAACTGTTGTACCGGCTTGTACGAGTACCTTGCCTTCAAGCGGGAGCCGGCGTTCTTTTTCAATTGTCACCCCCTCGGTCACCTTAAGACCGGGGGTATATGCATGCGCCATTAATTAGCCCCAATTCCAAAATATAATCCGTAATATGATTTTTAGGTTATAAGTTTTCAGTTTTCAGTCTTCGGTCTTCAGTTACAAGAGGTTATCTGTGTAAATGAACACGCTCTTAACTAATAAATCTCACTGCGATGCAAACTGATGCCTGATAACTTCTCTAACTGAATGCCTAATATATTATACCATTTTAGTTGAGTTTGTGGTAGAATGAAATCAGAATTTTGATAAGGTGCAACTAACAATGGCAACCCAAAGCGTAACTTACAAGACTGATAAAATTATGCCGACGTGGGAACAACTCGCTGAGATGGGGCGCGATCTCCAATTTCACCCAAGCGTCACCGAGCAGCCAAAGGTGCTGACTCAGGAACAGGTGACTGATTTCAACCGTGGCGGCTATATCAAAGGCATTCCAATTTTCGATGCAACCGAAATCGGTGAACACCGCCAATACTTTGACACGCTATTGGCGAATGTCCTCTCAGAAGGCGGAAGTAGTTACTCAATTATCTCCGCGCACATGAAGTATGGAAAGGTCTATGATCTACTCACGCACCCAAAGATCGTTGCCTGTGTAAAAGATTTGATCGGTGAAGACGTTATCGGCTGGGGTGCGCACTACTTTTGCAAAATGCCGCACGACTCAAAGACCGTCGGTTGGCATCAGGATGCCGGTTACTGGCCCCTCACACCCTCCAAAACCGTTACCGTCTGGCTCGCAATTGACGATGCATCGGTTGAAAACGGGGCGATGCGGTTCATCACGGTTTCTCGTTCGCATCACCTCGGACACTTAACCGCTCGGCACAGCGAACCCGATGAAAACAGTGTCCTGGGTCAAATCGTTGAAAACGCAGAAGAGCTCGGCGAATCGGTAGATGTTGAACTCAAAGCAGGCGAAATTTCTATCCACACCGACTTGCTTTTACACGGTTCAAACGCCAATCCTTCACCGAAACGACGGTGTGGTCTCACGCTCCGCTACTGTGCCTCCGATGTCCGGGCATCTTTTCGCTGGGATAGGGAAGGTGTCGTCGTGAGCGGAAAAGATAAAAACGGGCATTGGAGGAACCCACCACGTCCTGCCGTCGATTAATCCAAGGTAACAGGCGAGATCGATGAAACCTAAATATTTTGCGATCTGACACTCCTGCGTTTTCAGGCGTTGCCAACATCAATTCTGGGTCTTGAGTGCGCCCCAAGTTACCGCCAGTTTGCTAGTGGGTTCAACAGCCAACGCCAGTGTATGCAATCTCCTTACGTCGGCATCACTTAACGCCCCTTCAAAAATCGCAACTTCGTCAATGGCACCGGCGTACCAGATACCACCCAAGTGCTGTGTGTAGGCGATTGTCGGCTTCTGCGCAGCACCGTAAGCGATGCTGATGGGGTCAGGTGCCTCGGTCGTTTTTTTCAACTCACCGTCCAGATAAATTCGGACGGACTTTTTGTTCTCAACAACCCCAACGACATGATGCCACTCGCCATCAGCCGGGAACGGCACATAGGCGGAGGGCCAATGTTTTGCCGCGTTCGCCGTGTCCGCTCGAATCCAGATGCCAACATTATTGTTATCAAGCAGTTGGATGCCGTAGTTATATTTGTCGTAGATCGGATTTCGTGTGCCAAGGGTCGGCTTAATAATCGCCTCCATCGTCACAGAAGGAAAGAAGATGTCTTCACCCATTCGTACCAAATCAACAGCACCGTCAAAGTCAAGGGCTTCACTGCGAAACCCGTCGATTTGGTTGGGTTTGCCGGTAATGGTTCCGGTGTTCTTCCCGAAAACATCTTCAACGTCTTTTCCTTGAACGGTGCCTTTGTCAAAGGTCCAAAGTGCCGCAAGCCCCATTTTGACCCTTGGATCCTCGGCTTCTGTAGGTTGAATCACCGTGATAGAAATTACGAAACCGACGAAAAGCAGAACAGAGACAGATAATTTCGTTTTCATGAATCATCCCTCCTTAGATTCTGGTGCCTTTTAGACAATTTAAAGTACGTAACGTGAGTTTGATAAATAATTGAAAGTTTTTGTATAAAGAGAATCCCTTTGGTATAATGAGGTCATCACAACTCTATAACCAAAAGGAGTTCTCTGATGAGTATCCTAACACTTTTCTGTAAAATTGACGACTTTTTTTTACCATACGAAGTCTACCTCACACGCCACTCGCTTGAGGATGATAAATCCACTGAAACTCGCGGGCATCGGCGAACACCGAAAAAAGGCTGAGCAAATAGGGCAAATGTTCTAAAGTTATGGGAAACCGAACTATAACTTAGAAAAGATACTAACCTGTGTATGAAATTGTATCACCTAATCTTCGGGCAGAAAGCCCAATCCTCGTAGGTTTGTGAGGAATGCCCGCTCCTATATTTTCCTTGACTTCCGTTGTAAAATACTGTATAACGATAATATCTCGTTGGCAGACATTTGTAGCGTTACCGCTTGGTAATGTGTCTGCCTACCCCCTACAAAGGGGTAAAGGCGAGATACGAGATATGCCATGAGATTAACATTCAAGTATCCTGTGTATCCTACCGAAACACAGGAAATAACATTATTAAACTGGCTTGTCCACCTCTGCGAACTCCAGAATTCTGCGCGCCATGATCGCAAGGTTGCTTGGGAGACTGAACGCGAAAAAGTTTCTTGTTACGACCAACAACAGAAGTTGACGATTGCCCGTAAAAAATACGATGACTTTCGCCAAGTGCCTCAGGATATGCAGGTCTGTGCTTTGGAACGCACCGATAAAGCGTTTGACAGTTTCTATAGACGCTGCGAAGAAGGCACTGCGAAAAAGGGGTATCCAAGACACAGGAAACAGATTAGGTCTATGTCGTGGAAACTCCGTAAACAGAAAGTTAGGGATAAATCCACAGGTGAGTATAAACGTGCCCGAGAAAATCCTATCCGAGAAACCTCATGGAAACACGACCGTTTGAAAGTGCCAAAACTTGGTGAAGTCAAGCTATACATGCACCGCCCACTTCAAGGCGATCCAAAAGAAGTCACGCTTGTGAAAAAAGCAAGTGGTTGGTATGCCCATATTTCCTGTGAACTCCCTGATACACCAAAAGCTGAACCGACGGACGCGATTGCCGTTGATATGGGAACAACCCACTATTTGACCACTTCCGAAGGAGAAAAAGAGGACAACCCCCGTTGGTATCGTGAAGCAGAAGGACTTATACGGAAACACTCTAAAGACCTTTCGCGTAAGAAGTTGGGTTCTAACCGTAGAAAGAAGCAATAGCAGAAACTCGCTTTACATCATGAGCAGACAGCGAATAGGCGCAAAGACTTTATCGGTAAACTCGTTTACAAACTCTACTATCATAAGAAAAACAGTGTGTTAGTCGCTGAAAATCTAAATACCTCCAACATGGTCAAGAACAAATACCTCAGCAAGAGCATTTCCGATGCGTCTTGGGCAACCTTCTTTCAGTGGGTTGGGAACATAGCCGAAAGAGACGGTTTCCATTTCCACCAAGTTGATCCCAAGAATACCTCGCAAATCTGCTCAAATTGCGGTCAGAAATCGCCAAAGAAACTTTCGCTGGCGATACGAACTTTTGATTGTCAGTTTTGTGGCAAGGCTATGGATAGAGATCACAACGCTGCATTAAACATTCTCTTTAGGGCAGCTGCTGCCCTTCGTGGAGAGCGGTGGGTTGCCACCCTCTATGAAACGAGAAACAAGAACGAAGCAAAAAAGATTTCGGGCTTTAAGCACGCCGAGCAACTTCTGTTGTTTGACGCTGTTACAAGCCCAAGTCTTTAGGCTTGGGTAGTTGACTGTTCATTGTTTAAATCCACGCAAAAAAATTAAAGCCGCGCAACGCATTGCGCGACTACAAACGGTACTACTAACAGTGTTGGGTTTCGCTTACGCTCTACCCAACCTACGATGAAGTGTAGATGTTGAATTTTTGGGTTTTGCTACACCCTAATCAACCTACAGAATCGGTTATTTCACATCGCTCCGCAAAAACGCTAAGACAGCCAACATAAACAGAAGTAGCGAGAGTAAAATTAACAACGTCAGATCCAACAGCGCCGATTTGAAAGTGATACCCAAGGTCAGTTTTTCTGAAAATTTGGGGATGCTACTAAAGGCAACTGGTTTTTGGGACAATCCTTCCTTGACAAGATAGACGTGATAACTTTCTTTATCCCCACCGTCCTCAGATCTGATAAAATTAACGAACTGTTGTCTGTAGCGGCGCGCGTGTTGGACAAATCTTTTATGTCTGACGAATCCGGTACCAGTTAGCGATTCTAAAGCATATTTGTAGACAGCCGCTGGAGACAATCGCGTGATTTGTTGCGTAAACGCAACCTGTGCGAACTGTTTATTGAGATGTTCGTCATTGATGTTGCTCTTGGCATCAGCATGTTCGTTTAGATAGTCAGCCCACATCCTTAACACTTCAATTTTAGGAGGGGTGTCGGAAGGCGACCCTGTTCTGTAAAGTTTGTCTTCTTCTTTATATCGAGTGTCAATTTCGCCTTCCTTTGCTTTCTTTATCCGAGATATTTCACTGCTGGAGGGGACCTGCTTGAAGCCGCTTGCCAATACTCCCATCGTGTTCGGAATAAGTACCACAAAGACGATCCAAATTAACAACAACGTCAACAAGCTGCTTGACGAATTAGAAAATTGACTTGAGATAAACAGTCCAAGCCATAAGAATATTGAGATGTAGACAGCGGAAGTAACAAAGATTATCGCCACCCGCACCCATTCGCCTCCGCTAAACGACACTAATCTCGACGCATTGACGACCATTAAGTTCAGCAGTACCCCAATAAACAACGGAATCAAGATCGTGAGAAACGCACCGCTGAATTTTCCGAACAGTACAGTCGCGCGGGACACGGAATTAGCCATGAGTAAGCTTAACGTTCCTGTTTCACGCTCTCCAGAGATGGCATCGTAAGTGAACAGGATCGCCATAAAACTCATAACCAACCCGATGATGAACGTCCAATCTAATTCCGTGAAATTGGGTAATGAATCATTTTTGCGGGATATGTCTTGTGGATACTGAAGCCACCAGTTCGGTGACCAAGAGTAGCTGAAACTAAAATCAGGCGTTGTCATACCGATGCTGGAACCACCACTATAGGCACCTTCAACTCGCTTTGGTAAGTTCGCATCTTCGCCGGTAGCGATGAAGGTTAATGGGCTCACGGATTTGTACAGATCGCCTGGACCTTTTACTGCAAGTTCACCTAAATTACGGCTTTTCTTTTTCAACGACTCAACGGCTTTGTGCGTATCTTCAGAATATTCCGCGAGCCTTCGCGGATATCGACTGCTCACAAATATCACGGCATTCATCACCATCAACACCATTACCAGAATCAGCGTGAGTGCGAATCGAAAACGTGTCAAATTATCAAGGATTTCCCGTTTTGCTATGTGCCAGATCATGTTGTCCTTTTTTTTGCTATCATTTGAAAGACGGGCAATCAATTGCCCTACTACAAACTATCGCAGCTTATCCGCTATATAACGTCGTAGCGCAGGAATGAGATAAACGCTCCCATGAAGAATAGGACGTTTAATACCGCGAGTATCATAATGTCCAATGTTGCACGTTGCAGACTATTACCAATACCTTCGCTCCGTTCCTTAAACCTTGGGATTTTGCTCAAGTCAAAAGGTTCCTCGAATTCAGTGGTAAACCATCTGCGTGAAGAAAATATTTTTTCGTCTCTTAGATAGTCGACCCATTCACGCCGATATTGTCGCGTCTGTTCCATAAATCGCCAGAAACTTCCCAAGTCTGTTTCCGCAAGAATCGCAGCAGCATTGTAGTAAACCGCTGCCGGAGATATACGGGATACGTTTAGTGCCAATAGAGATTGTCGGTTTGGATTTTTGTCGAGATATGCCTTACGTATTTGCCATATCCGATCAGCGTATTGCGCACGGAGGTTTTCTTTAAATCCATAACATTCTTGGGCAAAAGGCACCCCTTCTTCGTCCCGGAAACGGCTCACTTGAACGGTTTCACCACTGTTGTAGTCGTTGACCCCTGAGCGAGCTCCTGCACCGCCAAAATTGGCGCGATCCAGCGGACCCTCAACCCCCTGCTTTGTAAAATAATCTTTGACTTCGGCTTCATATTGCTTCCACAAGTCACCTGCCTGCCCTTTATACGATTCCTCTGATTGTATTGGACTTGCATGTTCCACCAATAAAACTGTTAGATTCGGAACAATAAGCACGAAAAGCACCCAAACGCACATGGCAAACATCAAGGTAATAGAGGATCGGTGGGTCCGAGTGGAGAGGAACAGTCCGATGAGGAAAAAGAGAGACACATAAAGCATGGATACGAGGAAAATTAACAATATTCGACCCCAATCTGAACTACTGAAGGAGACATAAGGGGAAAATTGTATCACCAATAAGCCTGCAACAAAACTCGCAAGAAGCGGAAGAGAAATAGACACCATCCCGGCAATATATTTTCCCAAAAGCAATGTCGGTCTCGGAACTGCACAAGAGAGTGTTAATCCTAAGGTCCCCGCTTCCTTTTCTCGCGATATCGCGTCGTAAGAAAACAACAAGGCGAGCAGACTCATTACCACTTGGCAGATGACTGTGAAGTCAATGGAAGAAAAGATGCTCAGATAGGGGTTATCAGAACCGTGTTGTTCAGCAACGGCGGGAACATATCCGTGTGCCACCGTTACTGTATTTCCCTTTCTCTTTTCCACACCTTCGTTGAAAACGCTCAGCAGTTTCGGGTTTCTATCACACTTCAGCATGTGAGTGAGTCCGAATTCAGAGTATCTTGTCACCTGACTTATCTTATCTTCATTTTCTCGAATGGCAGTTCGGTAACTTTGCAGTCTATCCTCGTAACCTCTGGTCAAAACGAAGAGATTTGTCACAATAAGCGAAAAATAGATGAGTAATCCCATAAGGAATCTGAAACTCAGGATATTTGCTGTGATTTCTCTTCTAACGATTGTCCAAAGCATTATGTTGATTCCAGTTACAGTAAATGTAGATAGTTTTCGATTCTATGTCTGATTCCATCAAATAAGGGTAGTTAGATTCAAAAGTTTTCAATGACGCGCCACTTCTCAAAGACCGTTTCATCGCGAAAAATATTGTGGTATTTGTATGTGTACGTAGAACCAATCTGCATAGGCAGAGATTCTTCTGTCTTGCCGGGAACTCTGTATTCAAATAATTCTGTCTCCGTTGTGAGACCGCTGGCGTGTTCGTAACGCATTTTCACGAGTCCAATCCCGTTAGCAAACCACAGGTAACGTGTCCCATTAACAAGATTCTTAATAAGGTTCGCATGTTTAGCGTCTAACTCATATCGTTCATTGTCGATAATTCGGGGTATATCGTTCTGTGGATGTGGTGCCGTGTCAATAAAAACGCTTTTGTGTTTGAGACATATTGGGAAAACCTCCGCGGAGGCGTGTATTTGTTCGTATCTGTCTAAAGTTGTTTGTGCTTGTGAGTCCCAAAATCCTTCCTGTGTCCAAGTATCCCCTATAACTGTGGGAAATCTGAGCAGGAAAGGCGTAATAAAGGTAGCCAAAAAGGTTGTTGACAAAGTCTCAACTGGATTGCTTCCTACCCATCCGAAATTAAAGCCAGTAAGTCCCAGAAGGGCATCGGTTCTTTTTAAAGAGAGGGTTCCTTCCCCCAATTGCTCACCGTTTTCGGTGGTGGTTTTGATCCTTAGAGTAATGTTCCGTTCGGTTTTAATTGTCTCGCTCAGCGTCGCGAAAAATTGGAAATCGTCGAGCGTTGATTGAATCAGAGGTTCGTTCTTCTTCAGTCGATTCCGCGCGCGGTTGAGCCTACTTTTTATGGTGTTTGTGGTTACACCTAAAAAAGCCGCTATCTCATCGCAGGACATGCCATCAAAATAGTGGAGGGTTATAACCGCCCGTTCATTTTCCGGCAATTTCGCAAGCCACTTTTTAACAATTTCGTGCAGTTCTCGCGATGCCGTCTGCGCTTGCTCTCCGGCGAGGTATCCGGAATACGGATCGTTCTGTCTCGTGGCACTAATTATATTTTCAGAAAGTTCGGAATTCAGGCGTTTCTCACGAAACCACGCAAGGCAACGGCGTGTGGCTATGGCATTGAGCCACGCAGAAAATCGATGCGGATCCTTAAGGGTTCCAAGTTTTTGATGGGCTTTCAGGAAGGTCTCTTGAACGATGTCTTCAGCAATGTGGAAATCCTTAATCGTTCGCCACACAGTCGCGTGAACCTGTTTCTGGTACTTTTCCATTAATACCGTGAAGGCTGTGTCGTCCCCTGCAAGGGCACGGTGAACCAAGGCAATGTCATTGTTTTTCATCAGGACCTCCTGCTATTACGGTTGAGCTTGGCTCTCAAACCTCGGTGTTCATTCGATTTTTAACCTACGTGACGCGAACCGAGCAGGAAAGGTTGCATAATTCTGCAAGTGAATGGATAGGCGTGTTTTGCGGAAGTAGCATCAACTGCTTAAAAAAGACAAGGTGATGTTGTGGGTGGAAGGCAGAGCAATCGACTAAAACTATGGGTTAACCCAACACCCCCAAACACCGAAGATACAGGAAAAATTAGATCACTGCGAGTTTAAACTGTATCCAAGAATCCCAACTCACGTAACCGATGGATCCAACGTTGCCGCCTTACACTTCCCGTTGGATTTTCGACCCAATGTGGATCGTAAAGTGAGGTGCCCGGTCGATTAAAGTGTTCCGGACTTTTCGCATTGCTTCGCGCGCGATTGCGTGTGGCTGCATCTTCTTCAGGGGTCTTTGGGTTGTTGTAGTAAACTATTGTGCACATTCGACGGTCTTCACTACCGCCCCAACTGGCGTGCCAGCAGCGCATGTCAAAAGCAACCACATCCCCCGGTTCCGATTTGCAAACGTAACCCGGCACGTCACAAATCTCCAGCCCCAGTTCATTCAAATTCTCACGTAGATCATCGTGTAGCGACCTCTTATGAGAACCTGGGATCAGTCGCAACGCCCCGCTTTCGGCATCAACGGGTTCAAGGTAATATGCGAATTTCACGCCGTAGCAGTCTTGGGTTGGATCGGCATTATGGTCGGGATGCCAACTTGTATTGCCGACGTAACGATTTGCATCCGAAACGACGAAAAATACATCATCACCGTAAAGCTGTTCTGCCACTTCGGAGAACCGCGGGTCTTCCGGCAAGTTCGCGAAAAATGGTGTTTCGGGACCCATCATCGGCAGCCAATGTCTGCGCGTGCCATCAAATGGTGCGTGATGATAAGCCGCCGCCATCGCCGCTTCAAACTCCGCGTGTATCGTGTTCAGCTCGTCTGTGTCGAGTAATTGCCGAAAAACGAGGAATCCCAAGGTGTGAAAGTGCTTGATTTGCTGTTCTGTGAGCATGATGTTCCTCCGCGTTTCAACGCGCTAACTTCTGCTGTAGTTTTGAGCTGTCTATAACATCACGGTTAACAACATACGAAGGGATTTGCCCAGAAGCCACGTTGATGATACTCCCGCACGCACTCTTGGCGTTGCCGTCAAAACACTCATCTGTCCAGCAGATACTGTGTGGCGTGACGATGACGTTGTCCAGGCTTAAGAGCGGATCATCATCACTAATCGGTTCCTGCTCAAAAACATCAAGTCCCGCCCCTTGAATCCGTCGATGCTGAAGGGCTTCTGTGAGTGCTTTTTGGTCGACGATTGGACCGCGAGCAGTGTTAATCAGGTAAGCCGTCGGCTTCATCAACCCGATACGTCTCTCATTGACGAGTCCATGTGTTTCTTCGTTCAGTGGGCAGCAGACACACACAAAATCAGCGGTTCGCATCAAGGTGTCCAAGTCAACGAGTTCTACGCCAACTTCCTCTGCCTCAGCAGGTGTGACGTACGGATCAGACGTGATATGGCGCATCCCGAAAGGTTTCGCCAGTTTGAACGCCTCTTTTCCAATGTTACCCATACCGACAAGTCCGAGTGTTCTGCCAACCAACCCCATCCCCCTATAGTTTTGGGTATTTCTCCATCCACCAGAACGGGTAAGATTATCTTTTATTAACAACTGATGACTCAACGATAAGACGAAAGTCAAGATGGAGGTGGCAACCGGGCGGCGAACACCATCGGGCGCGATTGTCAGCAGCACACCATTTTCAGTACAGGCTTCCACGTCCACCTTATCATAGCCGACACCAAATCGAGCGATGACTGCCAATCTATCAACCCCAGCGAACGTCTCTGCTGTAATGCCTGCGCCCAATACTAAAAGCGCATCATAATCCTGTACCTGTGTCGCTTGTAACACGGGTGTATTCTCTGCGATATATTCCCATTGTAGACCGGCACCATCAAAAAGCGGACCGGCGATGTCGTCTAAGTCGCAGGTGCCATCGGGTCCCAAAAAATCACGCGTAACACCTACGCGAAATACAGATTTATCCATATGCTATTCCTATCTATAGTAAAGTTTAGAATTAAGAGGGCATTCCCAAACAATTTTTAACGCTCTCATCGTCCTTGAAAGTGCCACAGGCTGACAGCCTATGCTACAAAAAAAGTGCCACAAACTAATTGAAGCTGAAGTTTGGACAATTTGTATCCCATTGCGGTAGAGTTTGCAAGGAACCATTGAACCTCATACAGTTTGTGCTACAAATATGTAGGATTAATTCTGAGTTCCACTGTAATTTTATTTTTCGAGCCAAATGTGGCGGAAGTACCGCCATTTCAATGGATGGAGTTTGAGATTTTTGACTTTCTTGTTAATGACTAAAATCTGTTTTGCGTGCGCCAAGGGTACCCACGGTACATCTTTGTGGAAAATCTGCTGCGCTTCTTGATAAAAAGAAATCCGTTTTTCTCGATCCGTGGTTGCCCGCGCCTGCTCTAAGACGTTTTGCATTGCGTCGCTTCGATAGAATGCGATGTTTCCGGCAGGTTTCTCCGCTGACGATTTACTTAAAAGAAAATAGAGGAAATTATCTGGATCGCCGAGATCAGCACTCCACCCCAACATCGCCATATCGTGCTCACCATTTTTTGTCTTCTCCAGATAGGTGCCCCAATCAAAAGTCACGATTTTTGTCTCAACACCGACGTTGCGGAGTTCGGATTGCAATACTTCAGCAAGGGCGCGTCCATCAGGAATATAGGGACGTGGCACCGGTAATGCCCAAAGAGTTGTCTCGAACCCATTAGGGTATCCAGCTTCAGTGAGAAGTTGCTTTGACAGTTCAGGATCGTAGGCATAGTCCTCAATTGTATCATCATAACTCCAGAGTGTCGGCGGAATCGGGTTCTTCGCTGGGATTCCTAAACCTTGATACAGATGTTCAATAATCACGGGTTTGTTAATGGCGTGGTTGATAGCAAGCCGGACTTTGAGATTGTCAAATGGCGGTTTCTCCATGTTCATCGCCAAATAACCGATGCTCATCCCGGGTTGCGATAGCAATTCAAGCGTCACATCATCTCGAATCTGTTGCAAATCGTCCGGATTTGGGAATTCCATTGCGTGGAGGCTGCCTTGCTGGAGTTCAATGAGTCGTACGGAGTTATCAGGAATAGAGCGGAAAATAACCCTATCTAACATGGGACGACCACCCCAATAAGTGTCGTTTGCAACAAGCACGATTTTATCCTGTCTGTCCCATTGCACAAACTTGAAAGGCCCCGTACCAACGGGATTATTGGAAAACTCGTCGCCCCATTTTTGAACGGCTGTTGGGCTGACAATGGAGAAAGGCGTGATTGCGATCGTATAGATAAACGGGGCATAGGCCGTTTTAAGGCGAATCTGGACAGTGAATTCATCTACGGCAGTAATTGTATCTACTATCTCTGCCAAACCCGTGGCTATCCAGTAAATGTAGCTGCCACCGACTTTATGAAACGGATGCGTCTCATCGTGCTGTCGGTTAAGAGAAAAAAGAACGGCTTCTGCGTTGAAAGGGGT
>JAPPDN010000210.1 GCA_028824575.1 Candidatus Poribacteria bacterium
ATAAAGTTTGGGTGAGCTATTGTTATAGTCTTCAAATGTTCCAAAGAAGTGGAGGTGTGGTCCTGGCTTCCAGATAAATTGTGAAAAGAAACCGCGTATCTGTTCCTGGCTGGTTTCAAATTCCAGAAAATCGGGCAGATCCGGCTCGGGTGCCAGCAATTTTGCCGACTCATACGTATAATCAAAGACAGAAGGGATATATCCTTCGGCAAGGACGCGGTACTCAAATTTGAAGATGGCTTTAGTAAAAGTAAGTCCAACACCAACGGCGTTGCCCCACGTGAATTCTGTTGTTGCTGAGGCTTCTTCTCCACCTATCGGGGCACTTTCTAATCGTCTTGTGGGTTCCTGCTCAGTCGATTCAGTTTCTAACCGTTCTTCTTCAGGTTCTTCGGATATATCCTCCGGTTCTTTGGATAAAGTGTTGAGCACGGCAAAATCATTATAGAGATCAAACCGAAACGTGCTTCTCTCAATAATCGGAAATCCTACATCCACGCCTAAGGCAATCAACGGGTCTTCCCCAACCTCTTGTGGATTTGGATCGATATCGGTGAGATAGGTACCCCCGAGTTCAAATCGTGTGAGAAAGTTATTATTTTCTGAACGTGGAGCCGGTTGATCTTCAAATTGTGTGAAAGAGTTATTATTTTCTGAACGTAGAAACGGTCGATAAAACAATCGCCCCCCGAAGATCATGGGATTCCCAAGATCATTCATCATCGTTTCAACGCCGTATCTGTTATTGGATTTTCTGAGGTTTACGCGTAATCCGCGCCGGTCGTAATTAGAATACCCAGACATAATTGAACCGTGTCCAATTGTCAGATAGTCCAATTCTCCTAAACGGAAATAGAATGGGTCATAAGGTTCTGCATAACTGACGTAACGGATGAGTCTTAACCATGTGCTTGGACTATCCCATGACTCACCGTCTTCGGCGAGGAATTGCGTACCGGTGTCTGTTGCGTAAGGGTTATAGAGTACAACTAAGTCTAATCCAATACTAATTTTTCCGAGTGGAATATCCGGTTGCGCTTGAAGCTGAATATAGGGGCTTGTACCAATGAAGGTCAGACCGCCCCCGTATAACCCACTTGTCAGGAAGTCGGGTTGTTGCAACGCGGTTAAGCCAGGATCTTCTTCGGCAGGTGTAGGTGTTGGTAAGGTGAGGCGTAAAAATAATATCGCAATTGTTGAAGCCAGGGCTACCCTTCTATAGTGTGTAAGAACCGTATCTCTGTTCATGTAGTAACAATCCTTCCGTCTTTCATCTGGATAACGCGATCGGCACTTTCTTTTAAGCCTTCATGGTGTGTCACAATCGCAATAGTGGTTTGGTACTCCCGGCGTAGTTCTTGGATCAAGTTCATCAAATTGTCGCTCTGGCGACTGTCTAAGTTGGCAGTAGGTTCATCGGCAAAGATGATTTTTGGGCGGTTGGCGAGCGCACGGGCAAATGAGACGCGCTGTTTTTCGCCACCCGATAGTTGGGCAGGACGATGGTGAAGTCTATCGACTAAACCGACTTGTGTGAGGAGCTCCGTCGCACGGTTTTCGGCTTCATCGGTTTTTGTGCTGGCGATGTCCATAGCAACCATTACGTTTTCAAGGGCGGTGAGGTAGGGTAATAGATGAAACAGTTGGAAGACAAATCCGATCTTCTCGCGGCGGATGACGCTCAGGTCTTCGGACACCGGATCAATTGGTTCGCCATCAATTCGGAGTTCCCCATCGTCTGGCGTTAAGATGCAACCGAGGAGACTGATGAGGGTCGTCTTCCCGCATCCGCTGTCCCCCATAATCATTACCAATTCGCTCTCTTCAATTCGGACATCGACTGCGTCAACAGCGAGCACAGTCGCGTCGCCTGTGCCAAAGCGTTTGGTTAAGCCGGTACCTTCTACTATGGCTGCCATCTATATTTCTCCTCGGAACGCTATCATCGGATCTACTGTAATTGCTTTGCGCGCCGCCAAATAACCGCTACCACAACAGACAACGAAACTGATACACGCAACGATAATCGATTCAACGAGATGGATCGCAACAAAAATGGGTGCCGCCGCTGCAAAGATGTAAGCCAAAATAAGCCCAAGTACCACACCAACACCAGAGATCAAAACGACCTGTTTCAGCAATAGTCCCATCACATAACTGTTTGCGGCACCGATAGCCTTTAAAACCCCAATTTCCTGGGTCTTTTCAAGCATTGTCACATAAGTAATCATCCCGACGAGAATACCCGCCGCTAACCATAACATCACTCGTAGGAATTGCACCGCCTTCATCGGCTCGTCAACATAATAGGCAATAATGTCCCCGAGGGTCTGTTCTAAGGTGCGCGCTTCAATAGTTTCTAAAGCGTCTAAACCGGCAGCAGCCTGCACAGGTTGGTCGTTTTCGCTCGTTTTGGCAATCATCATATTGACATGGGGCGTGTTACCGAGTAGGAGTTTTTGGGCAATACGGACATCCATGAAGAGCAGCGGCGTATCTAACACAAACATCAGGCTTTTCGCTTTCCCGACGACCCGTACCTTTTCGTTGCCAAGGGTAATCTGCTCTCCGATTTCCAATCCCATCTTTTCGTCAACAACCACCTCGTATGGGACCGGGTCTTCGGGTCTGTAGTCCGCAAAATTGCTTGGAGTAAACATCTTCCCGTCAACAACACCCTTGGGACCGCCAAGTTGCCCTAATTTATAGCCGACGACAATAGCCTTAGTGGATTTTCCACGTACCGTTGGACGTGCTTGCGCAAAAACCAAGGGAGATGCTGAATCGGGGGTTAAACCTCGTGCTGAATTCAGAAATGCCATGTATTCCTCAACGACCATAGAGAACCCAATAAACGCACCGCCAGAGCCTTCAGCGGAGATCCAGACATCCGCACCGGTGGATTCGACATACTGTCGCGCTTGGATACGCATACCGTTCATGATACCGCCTAACAGCAAGATTAGCGAAATCAGCACGGTGATGCCGAGCGCCGTTAGCACGACTCTTGCTTGACGATAACGCATGTCTTTAAGGAATAAGGTTTTCATAATCTTTTAACTATTGGGTTTTTGCTTGTTTTTTTTCGTTGTCAAAAAACGGTTCTTGATACGCCCGTACATTGCTTGCTGCTAATTAGGGGTAAAAAATGCCGTTTTTACAACGCGGCAAGCCTTTCGGGCATTGTCTGCCGTTTGCGGCGATGCAATTTAACGTGTTCCAGATACGCATCCTCATCCGCCTCAACCCCTGTCTCGCGTTCAAGGAAGAGCGGAAAATCTGACGCGGGCGGTTTGGCGTTGTGATACGCGTTGCTATAACTCCGCATGATAATACGCTGTTCGCGATTGAGTGTCTCTAACCATTCAGGAGAGGAGTGGAAACGGTCAGCAGGCGTAAGCCATGACGGACAATAGGCAGCGAAGATATTGTAACGCACCACATCGCTCTCGTTGGGTTCAACGCGATGCCAAATGCTCGAATGCATCACCGTCATGGTGCCTTTACGCGGGCAGACCACCATTTCCCCAGGAATACTCTCGTGGGTATCGTAGCCGTCCATGTATTGCTGACGGTGGCTCCCGGGTAGGACAACGAGGTTACCCATCTTTTCTCTTGGCAGATCAGTCAACCAGTACCCGATTTTGATTTGCAACGGTAATTTGGGTGAAAAGACACCATAAGGAAGTGCCCGCGCACCGTCCGGGTGCCACTGATTATACTGTTTCCCTCCTGGTGGACGCAGGAAAAACTGGCTTATGTGGAGTTTGAGAAGCTCCCCGAACAGGTCGTACGCATAGCCGACATGGCGTTCATGATCAATAAGCCCCACGAACACAGGATCTCGTTCAACAATGTTCTGCATGCCGAGATAACCGCCTGGGGTATATTTCGGATTATTAGCGGCGACACGGTCTATCGCGTCAATATAGGTCTGGATATCTTCATCGGAGATTGCATCTTCAATGAAGATGATGCCGTCTTCGCTAAAGGTTTTCCACTGTTCCGATGTAAATCCAGGCGGAGCAACACGATATTTTTTTTTCGTTTCCATTGGACGACTCCTTTCGTTTGACGTTAGTAATATAATAAGCAAATTACGTGCCAGTCTGGATAATACCACGCCGCCTTATCCTGCGTGAAATGTTCAAAGATAACTGCACAAAATAGGGCAAACGCCGTATCTAATAGCACGAAACGGGGCAATTGGGCAATCGTACGTGCCATTAGAGGGGTCTGTTGAAACCGGTTTCTTGCTAATAGCAGTATATTCTAAAAAGTTACGGTTATTTTGCAGATTTTCGATAGATGCTTAGGTCAAACTTACATTGATGGGTAAGCAGTTACACACCCATCGATGCATCACACATATCACTCTGAAGTAGCCATACCGAAACCGCTTGTACGATAATATGGTTGGCACGTTCAACAATCGGGTTAAGCGATGGGATGTGAGTAAACATTTTTTGTGCTTGATCTCTTAGGTTTGCAATTGATGGAAGTTCAAGGACTTTCATCTCTTTGAGAAAGGTTTCAACCTCTGTTTGACCGATGCGAGCGCGGTTGCGGAGTTCTTCCAATTTCGGTGTATGTCTCCACGCCTTCAAAACCGTTTCGCCGATATGTTCAATCGAAAAACTCGCAGCGAGTTGCTGGGCGGCTTTTTCGACGGCAATCAACGGCAACTTACGTTTCCCTTCAACTACATGCGCTGGCGGTAAGCGAAGGTCCCAGACGATCCTAACAAGCGACAAAACTTTCAAGATATAATATGTGACATCAATTTGCCACCAACGAAAGCCTTGCGGTGTAGCACTTGGAAAGTGATGGTGATTGTTATGCCACCCTTCCCCTAACGTAATGATCGCCAGAAATAGGTTGTTGCGAGAACTATCACCGGTGGCGTACGGCTGTTTGCCGATCACGTGTGAAAGCGAATTAATTGTAAATGTGCCGTGAAAAAGAAATACCGTACTCACGAAAAAACCTACGACAAGTCCCGACCAACCTGCAATTAGCCATACAAGGAACCCTAATAAGAATGGCGGCAGCCTTTCCCATTTCTCTAACCAAACGAGTTCCGGATATTTCTGGAAATCCTTAATTAAACTGTAATCTACTGACCGTCCTCGTTTGGAGAAAATCCAAAGCACATGAGAATACCAGAATCCGTGTTGAACTGGCGAGTGTACATCTTGTTCTGTGTCAGAGTGCTTATGGTGGTAACGATGTGTTGCTGCCCACCAGAGTACACCGCGTTGTGCTGAACTCTGTCCAAGAAATGCTAAAAAGAATTGGAATACACGGCTAGTCTTGAATGATCGGTGCGAAAAGTAACGATGGAACCCCGCCGTAATTCCGAACATACGGATAACGTACAATGCACCACAGATAATCCAGTCGATAGGTTGAACATCTACCCAGAGAATTGCGAGACATGCGAGGTGAACGGTTATAAACGGTAGAACACGAGGGTGGATAATGTCCGCCTCATCGGCTGGACTTTTAGGGCATGATTCTGTTGACAATTATATCCTCCTTGCTATGCATACTTGCTATGCATAACGGTTAGGTTCATCTAATCATGTTATTCCAAGGACGCGTCAAGGAAACATCAAGACGCGCACCACAGTTGTTGATAGGGTATTAGAATAGTATTAAGTATACTACATTTTACCGAGAGAGTCAAGCACCCTATTTTCTTCCCAGGGTTAACAAAATGCCCCAAACCCAAAAGGTGCTTTGGGTTTGGGACAACAGAATTTCACAAATTAGGAAATCCAATTCCGATTATTACTTCAGAATGACCATTTTGCGTGTAAGTGAAGCATCATCAGTTTGCAGTTGATAAAAATAGACACCATTCGCGACATTTTCCCCTAAACCGTTGCGACCATCCCAATAGGCAGCACGATTTCTATGGGTGTAATAGCCTGCTGTCTGATGTCCAAGGGCAAACGTGCGGACTACAGTGCCTTTCGCATCGTAAATGATAATCTGTACATCGCTGGCATTCGCCAATTGATAGGGTATCCATGTCTCCGGGTTGAAGGGATTTGGGTAGTTCGGCAACAAGACTGTTGTTTTTGGACGAACCGCACGTAAAAGTGCTTCTAACACACCGATAGCGCGGCGAAAATCTGGACTCCCATCGTCAATTTGTCTTATCTGTGCCAACCAACTTTGGATCTGTTCAGCAGTGGGACTGTGAAGCGTAGGTGCAGCTGCCGACCCTTCTCCAATATCATTAGCGACTTGGACCAAATCTAAAATGTCAACAACACCATCGGTGTTGATGTCCGCGTTGAGTTCGCCGTCCGCGGCACCCGGATGTCCGATTGCATTCGCAACGATCACCAAATCCTGAATGTTAACGGATCCGTCTTGATTGACATCCGATTTGGCATAGATAAGGGCATCATTTACCTCAAAGCGGACAATCTCCGTAAAGTCTGCTCGAAAAGTATTTTGTGCTTTATCATATACTGTCATTTCAGCGAGTCCCCATATGCCGGGGGCACTGCCGACCGGCAGAATAATTGTTTTATGATATGTCCGATAAACAGTTGGATCTCCGGAGAAATAGATGTTGGAATAACTTGGTTCGGGAACGTAATGTCTAAAGAAATGTGTTACGCCCTGCGGATCGCGTAAAAGCATATCTGTCGAGTTGTATCCACTGATATCATCCTTGATTCTAAAAGCAATGTCAACCCGTGTTTCGCCATCTGGTGCTTCTGGCTTCGTAGGTTCTGCCCGAATTGTAATTTGATTTAAATCGAGGACGGGCGGTGTGCTATCTGGATTTGTTGTTACGATGTCAATTGTAGCAGGAAGTTCATCAATAATTTCTTGCTCGTCCCTTAAAGCGTGCCTTGGATCAGTGAAATACACGCCACGTGAATTTAAAGCAACGTCTTCCATCAAGATATAGTTAAGTGAATAGGTACCGCTTTGGAAGTAGTCTGGGAAAATCAGTCCAACACTCGCCTCACCAGTCTCTTGATTATATTCTCCCCAACTTTGACGACGAGAATAGGTTTCACGATTTTCATCGTTCATTTGTGCATAAACGCCTTTTATACCATTTTCTTCAATAAATTTCCAGTGAGCGGTAACAATTTGATAATCTCTACCTTCTTTCGTTGTCGCTTCTGATAAAGTGAGTCGCATTGAGTTTGATACGTATACCGGTGCTTTGTAATCTGCAAGTGGATTATCAACATAAAGTTTCCAACCATAGTCAACTTGAGATTCGTACCGTTCATTACCATTAGCATCCCAGATTCGGATAGCGTCAGGTGCCCAATAACCATCTGCTGCATAGCGTGATAACGTTGCCTGTCCGCGCAGAATGTGTCCAGAAGCAACAGGCATTCCATTCGCATCAACCGGAGACATCCACGCAAGATCAAAAAAAGTGCCTTTTTCACTAAAAACTCTGATATATGCTGAGTGTGCAGCATCCAAGTGACTCTCACCATGGATTTCGATCTCTACTGTTATGCGTTTATCTTCCTCAGGTTCACCTTCAACCTGTATGCCAATCCGTGTGATCCGTCCCGGATACACGTAATCAGGGTAGAGATTGTAAACTTGGAAGGTTAAGTCTTCACGGATTTTTGAGATATAGCGGGTGCCGTGCATAACTCGATTTTGAATGAACTCATACTTGGCAGGTGACCGTGAACGCAACTTGTCAGGGTTCACGATGTAGAAACTGATGCTCTCTGCCATATCTTCATTTGGATTTACGCCGTGTGCGTAAGCAGAAACAAACTCAGTTTGTTTCGTCGTCGACCAACCGTCTTTGTCCTCGGGATTTTCGTACCAACCCCCGAGTTCAATCCAATCCTGCCTGAGTTGTTCGTCGAAGAGGTGCTCCCATAAGAAATGTGCTTTTTCGTGCAAAATTAAGCGATGAATATAGTCAAACCCTTGTCCCTTAAACGCAGACTCCATGAACTCGATATAGCCTGACTGTGGCCATGCTACAGCAGGCGCGCTCGGATAAAGCGGATGAGGCGTTCCATCCAAACGCCGCACCAAATATTTCAATCCGGGGATTTTGTGCATCCCTGACGGAAACTCTTCTAACATAGAAACAAGCGAGATAAGTTCTTCATTTTTAAATTCAGAAAAACGCGAGGCGTGTTCACCCGTTGTGTATCGCGTGAGTTCGGTATAATCTGGAACATTTATACTGACTGCATAGCGTTCTTGCAATATTAGCTCAAGCGCGTATCTATCCGTGCCATTATCAGTTACAAATCGAACTACAGCATGATGGAGGCGTTTGGAGAAATACTTACCCCGGACACCTTCAATTTCCGCTAATAGTGGTTCCGCATGCACAAATGCTGCTTCAGCAACTGTAACAATTCGCTGGGCGTCTCGGTATTCCACCGAAATGTCATCTTGGATATGACGGTCACTTAATCGCCAAATGGAGGATGCTACGCCAGGGGTATCCTCGTATAGGTTATTTGTTTCCTGAGGTATGGATTCAAAAGTTTGAAGCAATCTATAGGCATACCCTGGATCCCATTCGGGTCCCAGATGCACAGAATACTTCCGCAGCAACGCTAAAGAGGCACTATGCGATGGAACTTGTATCTGTTCGTCGAGCAAAGTGACTTCTATAGGTTCAACGACGGTTGCGCTTTCGCTGCCTTCTGGAGTTTCATCTATTTCCCAGTGGTAATTAAAAGCATCACTATAAGAACTACCCGCCAATAAAAGAATAACTGAAGTGAATGCAAAAAATGAGGCATATTTTTTCATGGAGTGTCTGTTGGAGTTCAGTAAATCGATCAGCATACTGATAATCATAAAATTCATATCCAGCATCCTCGCGAATAGGTTTAGGTTTAACAAATTTTTAAACAAAGTGTTGAAAGTCTTAAGTCTTAAGATGCGGGTTTATCTAAAATAGGGTCTAATTTCCCTTCAGCAATCAATCGTTCCCGCTCTTTTCTCAAACGGTTTCGTTCCTCAACAATTGCTAATGTTGGTCCTTGTGTTGTCTGCCATTCTTGGTGTGATTTTTCGTGGTATTGTCTCACCCGTTGTAAGTAAGCGTCCATTTCCGCTTTGTTTACCTCATAGTAAAGGAGCGTTGCATAGATTTTCTCTAAGGGTAAGTTTTTGAAGCAGTACAAGATTTCTTCAGGTGCCTTGCCCTTCAAATGCTCTTCCAATACCTCATCAATATAAACGCGGTGCCCCTTAATGCGAATGCTGGTGTCATCAATAAAATCGAAATAGTCTTGCAAATCCATGTTTCGCCTCTTTGGTTCGGGCAATGCTTCCAGATGTGCCTTTATATATAGGAACGTTAAAACAGAACGTTAAAACGGGACTGCTGGCAGATTGCCGATTCTACAGCGGAAGATACTCCATCTTATTGCGATATTCTTCGGCATCCGAAGCTGCCCAAATCATTTCTAACATTTCCAAGATTGGACGAATCGCGTACTTTTTCCGAAAGATGAGAATGCCCGGTACATGTCCTCCGGTTTTCAGATGATTTCCAAAGTGTCCAGGCATTGTTCTGCGGTTGTTGGTGACGAGAATATAGTCGTTGTGTTCAATCCATTCTAAGATAATAGGATCCGGCGTTGACTTCGGGGGTACTCCCAGATCTCCGATTACCACTACCTCTATTTCTGGATGCTTTTTCTGGAGTTGTACCCGAACCTCGGGGTCTATGTCTTCATCAAGTAGAAACCGTGGTCGCATCTGGCCCCCTTGCCCCCGAAGGCGATGCTTTTCCTTCGATAATCCATTTTTCACGTGCTTTTAGAAGGCGTTCGCGCCGTTCAATATATTCTGGATTTGATGCTACAGTTTGCAGCCATTCCTGATATCTTTCTTCTCTGCCTTTTTCCACACGAGCCATATATGCATCCACTTCCGCCTTATTCGCCAAATAGTAGAGGATAGTGGCGTAGATTTTCTCCATTGACATCTGTGGGTAGCGCTGCTGCAGTTCATCAGGTCCTTCACCGCAAAGATAATTGCTCAATACATTGTCTATATAAACGCGATGTCCCTGAATACGGATGTTTTCGTCATCTATAAAATCGAAGTAGTCTTGCAAATCCATGTTTTGTCTCCTTTACAAATCAAGCATGTAGACAGTATACCTGAAACCACAAGCAACGTCAACTATGAAATCCCCTGCTCACAGGTATAGACTTAGGTATTGATGAACCGCCTTCAGATTAAAATATAGGGCTTAAAATATAGGGCGAAGCTAAAAGCCTCGCCCTATAATGTTCGTTAATTCAGTTCTACTACTTTTCTCAGTTCTACTACTTTTCACGCAAACGTGCTTCTAAAGCATCCAATTCATCCGATAGTGCCTTCGGAAGTTTCTCGCCGAAACGTTCGTAGTGCTCACGAATCAATGCAATCTCGTTGAGCCATTCTTCAACATCAACATGCAGGAGTTCTGCCATCTGATCGTCTGTTACATCCAATCCGCTGATATCAACGCCACCGGATGCCGGAACATAACCGATCGGTGTTTCAACTGCATCGCCTTCTCCTGAGACACGTTCCACGATCCACTTGAGGACGCGGCTATTTTCACCGAAACCGGGCCAGAGCCATCCGCCATCGGCGTCCTTACGGAACCAATTGACGTAGAAAATTTTCGGGAGTTTGCTGGCATCCGTGCTTCCACCCATTTCCAGCCAGTGTGTAAAGTAGTCGCCCATGTTATAGCCGCAGAACGGAAGCATCGCCATCGGATCGCGTCGGAGTTCACCGACTGTGCCAGCAGCGGCTGCGGTGCGTTCGGAAGATGCGATAGAACCGATAAAGGTACCATGCTGCCAATTGAAAGACTCGAATACGAGCGGTACTGTCGTGGCACGCCGCCCACCGAAGAGAATCGCTGAAATCGGTACACCATTCGGGTTCTCCCAATTCGGGTCAATAATCGGGCATTGTGAGGCTGGCGTTGTATAACGTGAATTTGGGTGTGCAGCTGTCTTTTCATCCCCCGGGTGCCACTCTTCACCGAGCCAACTTGTCACCGTTTCAGGAACATCTTCGCTCATCTCTTCCCACCAAACATCATCATCTTCTGTGAGTCCGGCGTTTGTGAAAATAGAATTAGATGCAAGTGTGTGCATCGCGTTCGGGTTGGTGTCCATTGACGTGCCGGGTGCGACTCCGAAGAAGCCTGCTTCCGGGTTAATCGCGTAGAGCCGTCCGTCCTCACCAAATTTCATCCATGCGATGTCGTCTCCGATAGTTTCCGCTTTCCAACCGGGTATTGTTGGTGTGAGCATTGCGAGGTTCGTTTTACCACAGGCACTCGGAAACGCCGCGGCAATATAGGTCTTCTCGCCCTCGGGGCTTGTCAAGCCCAGAATAAGCATGTGTTCTGCCATCCATCCATCGTTTTTCGCCATAATAGAGGCGATACGGAGGGCATAGCATTTTTTACCGAGCAAGGCGTTACCACCATAACCGCTACCATAAGACCAGATAGAACGTTCTTCAGGGAAGTGTACGATGTATTTATTATCCGGATTACAGGGCCAGGAAACATCTTCCTGTCCGGGTTCAAGCGGCATACCGACAGAGTGTAGACACGGCACGAAATCGCCATCTTCACCCAAGATGTCCAACACATCACTACCCATGCGGGTCATAATCCGCATATTAACAACAACGTAGGGTGAGTCGCTGATTTCAACACCGATATGTGAGATAGGTGAACCGAGGGGCCCCATGCTGAACGGAACAACGTACATCGTTCTACCTTTCATACAACCCTTGAAAAGACCTTTGAGAGTCTTCTTCATGTCGTCGGGGTCGTGCCAATTGTTCGTCGGTCCTGCTTCAAGGGGTGTTTTTGAACAGATAAACGTTCTGTCTTCAACGCGCGCGACATCGGCGGGATCGGAGCGCGCGACATAACTTCCAGGACGCTTCTCCGGGTCTAATCGGAAGAAAGTTCCGTTCTGGACTAATTCTTCACACAACCGGTCATTTTCTTCTTCGGAACCGTCACACCAATAGATAGAATCAGGCTGGCAAAGCGCAGCTGCTTCTTCGACCCAATTCTGTAACTTCTTGTTTTTGGTCATTTAAATCTCCTGTTGCTGAATACTCTTCCTCAAAAATGCATATTATTTCTCGTATATATTTTATAACAAATTTTCACACTTGGCAAATTAAATGGAAGATGTAAATATTTTGTCAAAAGTTGGGATTGAGATGTATTATCCGTTTTCTGTCTGAATACACGTCAGTATGAACAAATACTTGGTGTTAAAATGAGGCACCTAAATTGACATGGATTTTGCCACGCAGTGGGGAATCCCCTGCAGCCAATCCATAGTTGATTCGTAAGATGCCGCCCTTAGATTCAAGTCGCGCACCAACGCCGTAACCCATTCGGAGTCTATCAAAAGCAGACGGTGTTTCAATCAAAGTTACCGCGCCTAAATCGGTAAAGCCAAAAATCTGCGAGTCGGGTCCAACAAGAAAACGGTATTCGAGGTTGAGATATACCCTGCGCGGTCCTGAACACCAAGCTTCATCATATCCGCGTAAAGTGGTTGACCCGCCGAGATAAAACAGTTCAGTTGGCGGGATATTAACACCCCAAGCAGCAGCACCGTGAAATTCAACAGCGACTGTTTGTTTCCGCCAAGTAGGAAAGTATTGCTGTAAGGAGAGCCATATTTTTCGCAACTGAAAGTCGCTCCGTGATACCTCAATAGCGATGCTATCACGCCGTCCGCGCGTCGGGTTCAGGAAATAGTCGCGCGTGTCCCGGGTCAATCGAAACGCGACACTGTACTTCGTTCCACTATACGGTGTTAGTTGTGTTGACGTAATAGCATTGAGATTGGAAAAGACTCGGGTTTGGGGATCAAGTGAAGGCGTTGGCGTTGAAGGTAACCCTGTGTTTGGCACGTTAATCCGCTTGTAGCCCAATGTCGTGCTCCCTTCAAAGACGCGACCAAAGTTAGTCGTAGCACTTACGTTGCCCGACTGTTCTTCGGAGACAGTTTCGGTTTCGTCGTATGAACTACCTGACAATTGCGCCCTATTTGGATCCTGCTGTTTGAATTGTCCATACTCTACACCGATGGTTACCGGTTTGCCGAATATCCACGGTTCGGCATAACCGAGCCGGAAAATCTTGAGTAGTCCAGATTTCCAATAGAAGTTGACCTGCCTACCTGTTCCTAACAAATTGGTTTCACGGGCTTCAAGCACACCTGTGAGTTGTGGTGCTGTGTCTATCTCGGAATCGGGTGGGGCATATCCGATAACGCCGCTTAATCGTCCTGTTTTTGCTTCGGTTACGTGTGCGTGGAAGTTAATCTTGTCTTCTGTTACTCCAGCTTCTAATACATTGGGATTGATCTGATAGAAATAACCTAAATTTCGTAAGCGACGATAACTTGCGTCAATGTCGCGCTGATCGAAGCGTTGGTTCGGTTTCACAGGGATTTCCCGAAGGACTACCCCCGTTTTTGTCTTCTTCAGTCCACTTATCTTGACTTCACCAATCTGTACCTGTGCCCCTTCTTGGATATTTAACTGAAAATCGACAGTGCCTGTTTCTGCCGAAAATTGGAAGCCCTTCGGTGCGATTTCGACCGTTGGATACCCGTATTCGCTGTAAAGTGTCTGGATGCGCTCTATCCCTTG
>JAPPDN010000160.1 GCA_028824575.1 Candidatus Poribacteria bacterium
ACGAATACCCGCGTCAGGTTGAAGTTCCAGAGGATAAGAGAATACAGAAGCTGTTATGTCATTTTCCCGAACAAGTTGCGCAGGTTAAAAAAGAAGCTCGTCTTGCTGCGCTGGGGAAAACTGACAAAGACACAGTCTATGATTGGATTCAGGGTGCATTAACAGGACATGATGAGTGGGTACTGCTCGGAGGTCCACCTTGTCAGGCATACTCGATAGTCGGCAGATCACGAAATAGTCGAAACGACAACTATCATGCAGAAAGAGATCACAGACAGTACTTGTATTTAGAGTACTTACAAATCATCGCGGAACACCAGCCAGCAATCTTTGTAATGGAAAACGTCAAAGGATTACTTTCTGCTACCCTTAAAAACCAGAATGTCTTCGCACGTATTTATGAAGACCTTCAGGATCCTGTAAAAGCCCTGAAACGTGAGAATCGCCCTGTACGGAAGCCTATACATGCCACCAAACCATGTCGATACAAACTGTACTCGTTGATCAAACCAGGTGAAGTCAGCAATCGAAATCTATCTGGTTTTTTAGTTCACATGGAACATTTTGGTATTCCACAGGCACGCCATCGTGTCATCATACTTGGAATCCGAGACGATATTGATATCACACCAAAAACCCTTAAACGAAAGAAGGTTATTGCTGCGGAAAAAGTGTTGTCTGGTTTACCCAATGTAAGAAGCGGATTATCCCGCGAAGAAGATACAGCTGAATCCTGGCGTGAATGTCTGGATAGAGTGGTTGAATGTCCCTGGTTTAACTCGCTGCTAACAGAAGGGAATGGTAAAATCCATGCAAAAATGATCTCTGCACTTACAGGAATCCGACATCGTATTGATCGTGGTGGTGAGTTTATCTCCTATGATACAAACATCGACTATGATCCCACCTGGTTTCTCGATCCTCGTATTGAAGGGGTGTGGAATCACTACTCGCGCGGACATATAGTGAGTGATTTGTACCGGTATTTATACGCAGCTTGCTTTGCCCAGGTTGAGCATCGATCTCCTAAGCTAGACGATTTTCCGACCGATCTATTGCCCTCCCACAGGAATGCGAATCTTGCTGCGAACGGCAAACCTCTTTTTAGTGATCGATTTCGAGTACAGATCGTTGGCAGACCCGCAACTACAGTTACGTCGCATATATCTAAAGACGGGCATTACTATATCCATCCTGACCCGTCGCAGTGTCGCAGTCTCACTGTGCGGGAGGCAGCAAGACTTCAGACTTTCCCGGACAACTATTACTTCTGTGGTTCACGTACATCACAATATGTCCAGGTTGGTAATGCTGTACCGCCTCTCTTGGCCAGACAGATAGCAGCCATTGTCTATCAGGTACTGGTGCAAGCAGGTATGAGTTCATAGATGAATTTCCCTGATGATTTTGATTTGGAAACTTTTCGTAAGGATTTACTGACCTGGTGGCACAAGAATCAGCGGAGTTATCCCTGGCGTGAAACACGGGATCCGTATGCGATCACTATTGCGGAAGTACTGCTTCATAGAACCCGTGCGGATCAGGTCGTTCCAACGTATTTAGAGTTTTTAAAAAAGTACCCTTCAGTTAGGCAATTAGCAAAGGCATGTATCGAAGAGATTCAGGCTCTGGTTTACCCCCTGGGGTTACGTTGGCGTGTTGATTTGCTCTCCAAAATGGCTCAGGACTTACACTCGAGGTTCAACGATCAAATTCCCTCTAAACGCGAAGAGCTGGAGTCACTACCTGGGATTAGCCATTACATCGCAACGGCCGTTCGCTGTTTTGCATTTGGATATCCTGATGCGCTGTTGGACACCAATACAGTCAGGATAGTTGGAAGGCTTTTGGATATACCAGTAACTGATGGATCCAGACGTAGTAGAGAATTCCGTATTTTATTAGAAACCCTCGTTGATACTCAACATCCACGCTTGTTTAATTTCGCACTCCTTGACCATGGGGCTCTAGTCTGTCGTAGTCGTAGTCCTTTGTGTGATGAGTGCCCGGTACTGCAACATTGCTGCTATGGCAGAAGTGAAGTAGGAGTGAATTTTGTCCGGATGGTCTGACGTCTTAGAGCAGGTCAAACACCGTCATCCATTTCTCTCACACCTAAAGGTCAGTGGAGAGGATGACTTTTCATCACCACTTCCCGATGTACTGCAGGTCAGTTTTGATATCGTAGAATACATGCGAAGTGAAGGCAGGGACGAAAAACACCTGGCAATGGTTTTTCCTTTATTACTCGATTGCCCTGAGTGGATCGCTACGGGGTGTGCACTTGCAGCGATCAAGCAGGATTTCCTTCCAAAAATCGAGTGTATGCCACCATTTGAATCCGGTCAGAAACTATTGTTAGATGGTAGATACATTGTAGAATACGTAGGCGAAGAAAAGTGGGATGGTATCAGATTCCTAAAGGTTAAAGTTGGTGCGAAACGCAAATCTGGGCAGGGGGCTCTAGATACAACGAAATTGTTTAAGTATGAGGAGAGACTAAGGTTCCAACCAACTGGTACGAAAAAAAGACTCACTTTAATAGAAAGCCTAGGGATCAAATCTGATCATCCCATCGACCGTCTCCTTGACCTGAGTTCGTTTGGTAACCGTTCTGTATTTGAAAATAGAGTTCTGCTAGTCTCCCAATTAACTCGTGTACGCCAGTTTATAGAAAATACTCATATAGTAAATCCTGTTTCGATAGAAAAGTCGGTTTCGCTACGAGATCTGTTTCAATGGGGTGGTATAACAGTTGAAGGTGATCTTGAACAATGGGGGCACCACCAGATTGACGCAGAACCTGTTATTGGAGTAGTTCCTGACCTTGTCACACTTCGTGAGTATCTCTTTAACCGTCAATCATCAGATGTGTTCGTGGTTATTGACGGTGACATACCGTTTATCAACGACCTTCAAGCTCTAGATGAGATCCTGTCTGAAGGATATCACGTCGTGGCAATGATGGAAAATCGACACTTAGATGATCTAAGATTTCTTGAGGATAGAGGGTTCACGACCTGGATTTGGTCAGACCACGACCTGCGACAAGTTGAGCTTATCGATCCTACTGACAAAACCCGTCAACAATTACCGTTTTCTGATTTCCGCCGTAAGATCCGGAATTTCCATACTAGGCAGATTGAAAGCATCTACTGTGAATGTTCCGAGTTGGACAGTGCAGCAGACAGGTTAAAGACATACTCGAGACAATGTAATTCAACGGATCCTGCAATTAGAGCTATTGAGTTTCGGTTTTACAATGTTCTGCTTAAACTTTCCAGGTTGCTACGCCCGCTGGTTGTTTTTGATGATACGAGCCAGATTAACATCATGAAAGAACTGGAATTAGTACTTTCAGATATCCGCGACAACGTAACACGTATATAAAAAGACGCAGTCGACACGGCACATGAATTTGTCAATTTGGTGAAGGCAGTGACTGAAAACCCTTTGAGCTTATCAGGAAAAGCGACAGAACTGGAGAAGTTGCTTCAAAACAAGACTCGACGGAGTCAGAAGACTGCTATCATTCTTGCCGACGTATCTGAAATACCGTTGGTGTCAAAATACTTGAAGGAACGGTCGTTGGGAGGAGAACTCCGGAGCATTCAGTTTCTGACTCCGTCGACACTGCAATCGGAGCAGGATTTCGAATACTTAATCGTGTGCGGATGGCTAGGTTCGGAGCATATGCGAAAGATCTATGACTCCTGTATTGCCCCGTCAATTTCAGTCCTGACATATAGGTTTGAGCAGACCTGGTTTCAATCGGCAAAAAATAAATGGCACCGGCAACAGCAAAACGAAGAAACCAAACTCTCTCAACAACAAAAAGCAAAGCTACTTCAAACAAAGCCGGAAAACCTTATTCCGGTTTCACCCAAGCCAGAAGTACAACATCCTGCAGGCGAATCTTCCGAAACTGACTTTGATATAACTGATTTCGAACTTCGTTTACACACCTATAGGCGTGACCTCTATCGCGGACAGTCAGATCCGGGAGATACAAGAACAGATGTCCGTTATATAAGTTTTACCGGTAATTGTTATTCCTATCTGCGCCCGAACTACAAAGTGCCTGTAGTAACGGATTTCATTGCTGGGTATGCGGACGAGTCGTCAAGAATTCCTTCCAAGGATATCGCTCAACTTAGAGTCGGCGACTATGTAGTTTTCCGAGATGGATCGGACAGCGATTTACTGCGAACAATCGCAGACAAAGGACTTAAAAAGGCAGGCAAAGGTGAGCACCGAATAACTGCTGGTCTATGGAAAAGGGAACTCATGCAGTTCGTAATTAACCATCCGTTCGGATTTGAAGGTGCGCTGGTGGAATTGTGGGATGCCGGTCTTAAGCGTACTGAGGTTACAGTCAGAGGTTGGCTGAATGACGAACATCGCATAGGACCTCAAGATGAAAGGGACGTAGAGATTATATCTCAAGTGTGTAGGTCGCAGCAACTTATCGAGCAGATAGATTATGTTCGTGGGGCAATAAAGGAAGTAAGGGGTGCCCACCTTCAGGCAGCACATTTCCTTGCTCAGAAACTGATTGCTCTGATCCCTTCAATACTGAAGCAAGGTGCTGCTGAAACCCATACGATCGAAATCGAAGACATTGGGCAGGCTTCGGTGGTCCGGATTGAATACATCGATGAGGAGGAAGTCGCCGTCCCACCTTCGGAAGTCAATCGCCTGTTCAGGAATGAGTTTTAATGGCACGAATGATCCCCCCGTTTCATTCAGAAGATATCAAAAGCTCCGGAGAAAAGCAGTTTTTTGAGTTACTAAAACACGATCCCGTGACAGAGGATTGGGTTTGTTTGCATTCCCTCGGTCTCGCGAGGCATGTAACTCGTATGTATGGTGAGATAGATTTCGTGATACTGGTCCCCAACGAAGGTGTTTTTTGTCTGGAAGTTAAGTCCGGCAGAATCGCTCGCCACGAAGGAGTTTGGAAATACACCAATAGATTTGGCGACACTGCAACAAGCACTGTTGGACCATTTCGTCAGGCCAAAGAAGGCATGTTTTCACTCCTTAACTCAGTCCGGGAGAACTATGGGTTACAACATCGATTTTCCAACGTCCTGTTTGGGTTTGGTGTTGTTTTCCCTCACATCTGGTTTGATCGCGACGATTCTGAGATTGAGTCGTGGCAGGTCTATGATCGAGGAACCAGCCGTCAACCGGTTAGTGCCTATATACTCCAACTTTCACGGTATACTCGACGTAGCTTGAATGCCCAACCCTGGTATGATGAACTGAGGTCACGTCCTTCACTGTCTGACATTCGAGAACTAGTGGATTTCCTACGAGGTGATTTCGAACAAGTTATCAAACCGGCAGATGTGTTGATCGAGACTGAAGATCATATAGTTAGATTGACCAAGGATCAGTATCGCTGCCTTGATCAACTTCAGGGCAACCCACGATGTCTATTTGAGGGCGGCGCCGGCACAGGTAAAACGTTGCTTGCTCTTGAATTTGCCCGTCGCGAAGCAACTTCCGGTAAGCGAGTCCTGGTGATTTGTTTTAATAAGTTGTTAGGGCAGTGGCTTTCTTCAGTGAAAGGTGCAATGCTACCGGAAACCGTTGAGTTAGGTTCATTCCACCAGTTTCTAGATCAGTTAATCGCAGATTCAAGTGTTGCCAACGACTTTCAACTGGCGAAACAGAACGAAGACCAGGACCACTTGTTTTCAGAATTGTATCCGTTGTATGCGCTTGATGCAATCTGGGAAGGTGGAGTTGAGCCATTCGATACATTAATCATCGATGAAGGTCAGGATCTCATTCGTTCCGAATATCTCGATGTCTTTGATGGGCTGCTTAAGGGTGGATTGGTCGGTGGTTCATGGGCCGCTTTTTGTGATTTCCACCAGGCCATCTACGCAGACGTCGATGAAGAAAGTATGGTTAGGGAATTAGAACTTCGTACGGGCCGATTCACCCGCTTTCGTCTCCTTACAAATTGCAGGAATACACGCCCTATAGGCGAGGAAGTCTCAGCAATTTCAGGTTTAGACATTCCTCCGTTCTTGCCAGCAAGCGTGGAGGGGATTCCCGTCAACTATAGATTCTACCGAGATAGCATCGAACAGAGTAAACAGGTAAATGAGATTATCCATCAACTACTTACTGAAGGTGTTTCCTATAGAGATATTACCATATTGTCTCCCTTGAGATACGAACATACATGTCTCGTATCTGACGACCAGATCTCCTTTAAGCGTATGGACCTCACCAGACCGGCAACGCAAAGACGTCCCAGAAAAACCATAGGATTTTCAACTATTCACGCATTTAAGGGGCTTGAAAGTTCTGTCGTGGTTCTTGTTGATATTGCGCACGTAACTGGTAATCGAAATCGGGCTTTGCTGTATGTCGGCATGTCACGCGCTAGATACAGTTTATCAGTATTGATTTCGGAATCAGCGAGAGACGAGTATCGGAATGCAATCCGTAAAAGCCTTAGAAGAGGGTAAAATGCGAGACCAAATTCTTGATTTTTTGCGAGCCGAACTGATCGGTCCTGATCCTATTTCACCAGAAATTCAAGAAAACGGGGAAGAGATACTTATTACAGATCCGCCCCGATTACGTTACGGGGCTGGGGTCCTCTTTCCTCAGGGCGTTTCGGCTGAACAGTCTGAGGATGTCGAAGACTCGGAATCGACCGGGTTTGAAGTTGATTCAGAAAACGATGAGACGGACTCGGTATATCAGGATGTTGATAGGACAAGTGAAGTCATTGAAGACACCATTCCAGACGAAATTACGTCATTGACTAACTCCTATTTACCTTCTGCGATTGGTTTCAGTTGTCTAACCAACTTACCAACGGATGGGTTTTCAGTTAAAGTCAGAGCGGGGACTTATCATTCAGAACCGAGGGAATATACAACAAAAAGTGGGGAAACGAGAAGTGGGGTGCAGTACCTTCGCAGATCGTTCGAAGATGTACTGCGTGTTTCGTCTTCGGACCTTGACGGTAATGGTTTAAAGAGATGGATAGGAAGTGTAAATGATTCTAAAGGAAACGACAGTAATCTTCAGGTCCAGATTCTCAGTAGACCCAGGGAATCAGGCCGCCTCTTAACAGTTGCCTTGGTCAACAGCCACGAGTCTTCAACTGGCCGGACGGACACCAACAAATGCTTCTTTCAGGTAGAACTGGTATTGCAGGCTGTCGATAAGAGTGCTCCGTTCATTGAATATCCAGACAAAGAAGGAGAACCTCTGGGCCTGGAAGAAGAATCATTAAGGTTGCTCTATCGGCATCGCAGGACGTACGCGGTAGGGCATGGCTGCGCAGCCGAATGGAACGAAGTAAGTGATGGCAAAGCTGATACTATCCGTTCTGAGGTTCTTCCATGTTTTGAGATCAAACCGATTGTACCTACGAGTTTTCCAGATTTGGATCTGAGGATGTTTGACCTTGGTACTTCTGGCGACGAAACCGTATTGGAGTCCGTTCTTTCAAAACTGTGTGACAAATACGAAAGGTGGATAGAGCAACAACTTTCCACTGTGCAAAGTAACGGATTCCCTGAGGTGTTTCATTCTACAGCGCAACTCCACATTGATCGGTGCAAGACGTGTCTAAATAGAATGCGTTCTGGTCTCAAACTGCTTCTTTCCGATACGACTGTTATGCGTGCATTCCAGCTTGCTAACCATGCAATGTTGTTGCAGCAACTGCACTACAATCTGCCCTTAAGAATTTGGAACGACACAAGAAACAGTGAAATCGATCCTGTGACATGGCCGGAATTGGATAATCCACCGCGCGGTTTGGGTTCCTGGCGTCCTTTTCAAATTGCATTCGTATTAATGAACCTTCGGTCTATTGCCAGACCCGAAGAAGAGGAACGCGATATTGTCGATTTAGTCTGGTTTCCGACAGGTGGAGGTAAGACAGAAGCCTATCTCGGACTTACGGCGTTTACCGTTTTTTATCGGCGTCTTTTAAACTGCGACGACGCGGGTACTGCGGTGTTGATGAGGTATACATTAAGGCTTCTGACTGCACAACAGTTCCAGCGTTCAGCATCATTGATCTGTGCCTGCGAACAAATACGTCGGGATTCCAGCGACCTTGGATCAGATCCAATTACAATTGGCCTCTGGGTTGGTGGGAATCTTTCGCCCAATACTCGTAACGATGCCGTCAGTGCCCTTGCTCGCCTAAGTAGAAACCAAACTCGGGAAAACCCATTTATTGTACTTCAGTGTCCGTGGTGTGGTGCACAGATGGGACCGGTTAGTAAGGGGAATTACGTCAGGATTTTCGGGTATACAAAAACACTTCGCCCATCTTCCGTGGTGTATAAGTGTCCTGACTCGGCATGTGAATTCAATGATGGACTTCCGTTAAAGGTAATTGACGAAGAAATATACGAATCGCCACCAGCGCTGATTATTGGTACCGTGGATAAATTCGCCCTTTTGCCATGGTACCCCAAAGCACGAACTTTGTTTGGAATCAGAGATGGGGTATATGTTTCTCCTCCAAACCTGGTAATTCAGGATGAGTTACATCTGATCTCCGGTCCACTAGGTTCGATGGTTGGACATTATGAAACGATCATTGACGAGCTGTGCTCAATCAAAATAGATAACCGAAAGATCAAACCGAAGGTCATCGCATCAACAGCAACGATTTCGCACGCGGAAGAACAGATTCGTTCACTATATGATAGAGACGTTTTTGTTTTTCCACCTCAATGCCTCCGAGCCGGCGATTCCTTTTTTGCATACGAAGATCCTACTACGCCTGGCAGACTATATGCTGGAGTCCATGCTTCCGCGTTACCGTCGCATATTACTGTGCAGGTTCGGGTAATTGCAGCTCTCCTGCAAGCTTCACTATCTATACCAGTCTCCAGAGAACATGAGCGGGACCCATATTGGACCTTAATTTCGTACTTTAACAGCCTTCGGGAACTTGGGCACGCAGCTACGCTAATTCGAGCCGACATCCGTGAATATCTGAACGCGATGTGGAGTCGAAAAAAAATCAGAAAACCGGAAGATGATACATTTGATGAACGTAGATTCGTTTCTCAAGTGTTGGAACTAACCAGTCGAGTCTCGAGCACGGAAATCCCTGAATCACTTCAAAGATTGGAGACAAACTATCCGGCGCAGGATCAACCCGTTGACATATGCCTTGCGACTAACATGATCTCTGTAGGTATTGACATTGAACGACTCGGTCTAATGGCGGTAATTGGCCAGCCCAAGACTACCTCCGAGTACATACAAGCTTCCAGTAGAATTGGGAGAGGTAGAACCCAAGGATTAGTTATCGCGATTTATAACACAGCTAAACCCAGGGATCGGTCACATTATGAACACTTTCGGTCATTCCATGCGAGTATCTACCGTCATGTCGAACCCACAAGCGTGACGCCATTTGCTGCTCCTGTCAGGGAGCGTGCACTGCACGCCCTGTTGGTTACGCTCGTCCGATACTGGGGGAATCCTGAGATCCGAGACAGACCTCAACCTTTTCCCAGCGATGACCTATTAAATGAAATACGAGCAGTTATTAAGTCACGAGTTAAGGGTGTAGACTCTGACGAACTTGACCATACATTGCGTTATTTCGATGAGCTAGTTAGCCATTGGAGGCGTGTTCGACCTCCAATCTATGGAGGTTTCGGTCCTCCAAGTTCCGACATTCCGCTAATGTATCCGGCTGGTTCTGAGCCACTAGATGATTGGAGAAATCGCTCATGGTCTACACCATCATCCATGCGGAATGTTGATGCCAGTTGCGAGGCAATTACGATTACTCAATTTCCTCAGCCTGACGAGGTCGAATAATGAAACCGATACGACGCTCCCAACTCGTGTCGCCATGGGGAATCGGAAGCATGGTTGATTTTCCGGGTGACGAATCGCTGATGGTTTGTGGTCTTGATGCTTGGCCATACGCAAAAGAAGATTGTCCCATCGAATTTAAGTGCGAAGAGGAACGTCTTCAGAATCGGTTACGGGTAAACCATTTTCGATTACCACCTGACTATCGGCAACCTGCACCGGGAGTTCAACATCCAAACCTCAAGATCCCATTTGTACGATTTCCCCAATGGCATTACTGTCCTCGTTGCGGAAACATGCAAGAGTTATCTCCATTTGGCGGCCCTCAACAGTGCGACGCCCCTAATTATGCTGAAGGTCTGAATTGTGTATCGTATAGTCAGGGAAGACGGCCAAGATTGATTCCCGTTCGTTTTATGGCTGTATGTGACCGCGGACACATTCAGGATTTTCCCTTTATGGAATGGGTTCATCGACGTAACAGCCCTGCATCCGATTGTCGGTTACGACTACGCGGCGGTCGAAGTGCGGCGGGGTTGTCAGGGATTTTCATTCAGTGTTCCTGTGGGGCATCAAGATCGATGTCTGGTGCATTCTTTAGCAACGCACTGGACCCCATCGGTGTTACCTGTGGAGGATTACGTCCATGGGTTGGTGACATGACACATAGACCAACAAAATGTGGCAATAGCCTCCGGGTACTACAACGCGGTGCATCAAACGTATATTTTGCCCACGTAGCAAGTTCAATTTACCTGCCACTTTGGGGTGAAGCTACCTCGCGGAACATAGTTGAACTCTTAGAAGATAGCGAAATCTGGCATTCAATTACACGTGCTCTGGTAAACGGTCAAATTGAACTGGATCGCTGTAGATCAGCTTGTGAGTTTAACCCGAAACTCAGAGGCGTTGATCCCGAGGATTTACGGGAGGCTGCACAGCGCAGACTTGATTTTTCGGAACCGGATTCAGCTATTGGAGAGCAATCAGAAGAAGTATTCAGACAGGCAGAATATGAGGCAATAACAAATGCTCGTGGAGGCGAACAAACAGACCTATTTGTTGAACCGAAAGACAGGACTGAATTTAAAGCGCCAATTGTGGGCTATTTTGAAAACGTCATGCTGATAAGAAAACTACGTGAGACCCGTGCCTTCTATGGATTCTCACGATATCTGCCTGATGACGGAAGAGGTTTCAAGGCACACATAGATGATTTGAAACTAGACTCTTCGATCGATTGGCTTCCCGCGACTGTCGTTAGAGGTGAAGGCATTTTTCTCAAGCTTGATGAAGCTAAATTAACATCTTGGGAGCAGAATCCTGAGGTATGGAGACGATTCACAGACCTGCGTGAAAACTATAATGGAGTAAGGCAGGAGCGTGGCCAGAACCCGAGGTCTATTTCTCCTAAATTTGTACTAATACACACATTGGCGCACCTTTTGATAAACGAGTTGTGTTTTGAATGTGGATATGGTAGCGCCGCGCTTCGCGAACGTATTTACTGTGATGCTGAAGATCCTTCCTTTAAGATGAGCGGTGTCTTGATTTATACCGCCTCCGGTGATTCTGAAGGCACAATGGGCGGTTTGGTAAGGCAGGGGATCCCCGGTAAGCTCGAAAGAGTGATGGTGCGAGCGCTACGTAACGCACTTTGGTGCTCGTCGGATCCAACATGCGTGGAAAGTAACGGCCAGGGCCCTGATTCGTGTAACTTAGCTGCATGCCACACCTGTGCTTTACTACCAGAGACATCGTGTGAGGAAGGTAATCGTCTTTTGGACAGAGTACTTGTAGTTGGTTCTCCGGAGAACCCCGATCTTGGTTTCTTTAGCGAATTCGTACACAGTTTGTCAAAATTTACCGCAATTAAGTGATCCATCTTCTCCATATGATTCCGGCACGCTACCCTTGCGCCGAGACTCCGGACACCCACTACGGCTTCGCAGTACCGGGCAACTGCAAGGCGACTTCATCGATGGTGTAAATAGCGCTCAACTCGTCGTCCTCGTCAGCCTGCTTTTTGGCCTTGCACACGATCAGGGCGTCGGCGAAGTCCGCCTCCGTCCTGCGAAAGGCATGCAGGGCGCTCCAAACCACCTCTTCATCCTCAAAACGAAGATTTGCATCCTGCAGCAGGTTATTGACCAGGTCGATCAGGTTGGCCCGGGTCACGCGATTCCGGCGACCGGCTAACGTCCACACCGTTTCCGCCAGTACCACGTCCGTGATGAGCACGCGCTCGCCGCCTTCAATCACGCTACGCGCACGCTCAGCCTGCCCCGTCGTCTCTCAGGAGATAGCGCAGTACGACATTGGTGTCGATGGCGATCAAGGCGTTTGGTTTCGCTTTCCTTCTATCGCGTACTGACGCGATTCCTCATCTGAAATCTTAGGATCGCCTACGAGATGCATCAGGCATCCCCAGGCGCTTCCGGGCTCTTGGCGGACTATGGTAATTCGTCCGTCGGCCACGAAGCTCAGACACTCGTCGCCTGGCTTGATGCCGACTAAACGGCACTGATCCGCCGGAAGCGTGATCCGTCGCTTGGCGCTGACTTTAGGCACGTTACGCTCCAGTGATGTAGATCGACTAACAGACTATCAGCAAGATAAAACACGAGATTATCCGTTTTCCCTATGACCATTTACTATAGAGGATTCGAGTTTCTGCGTATATCGCCGCTGTGTTTTTTCGGTGCATATGTCCGTTTAAGTTAGCACTTGCAACTCAAACTTGTAAAGGTCATGAAACATGAACACAGGAAATTCACGAGATACAGAAAAGCTTCTGGATGAAGTGTTTTTCAAAGACGAGAATATAAAGAGCAGGTTATTCGGTCTTGAAAGAACCGAAGTCAGCATATACAAACTGATCGACCATTCCTACAAGAGGATGTCGGAGTTTGATGCCGAGTTCCGATTTCTGCGGAGGGTAGTCTATGGACTGGGCACTGCGATAATTGGCGGGTTGTTAACCATCATATTCCAACTATGGCGGGGTTGAAAGGGATCTTCTTATGGTAGATGAGAAAGGTCGGCTAATTGACCCTCGAAAGGCCGAAATACTGAAAAGCAAAATACTGGATTTGTTAACCGACGAAGAGATTGAGGTGCTCGGTATTGAAGTCGAGATCAGACTGAAAAACGGATATCAGGATAAAGTCTGGTATGCATGGAAAAACCCTCATCCTTCCGCATGACCGTCCGGGCCGGTGCCAGTGCCGGCGACGTACGGGCGGTGCGGTCTGCATCTTCTTGAGACTAAAGGTCGCCCGTTCAGCATCTCACTCCGTCGCATTACTCGGACTGTCAAACTTTTCCAGTGCCACCTGCAGCGCCGCGGCCAGGACCCCGGGCTCGTCCGTCCCGATGCGGCAGGTCTTGCCGTTCTTCATCTTCAGTTCCACCGCCTCCA
>JAPPDN010000917.1 GCA_028824575.1 Candidatus Poribacteria bacterium
CGCTACCGATGACATGCCGCTTCTTCGCACCGTCAATATAGGCAACAAGCGCATCCGTCCGGTTGTTCATCCGCACTTCACTGATACCAGTCAAGCCTTCATCGGTTTCAACTTTGACGAAAGTTAAATTCCGCCAACTGGTCCCCATGACCAAAGTTTTAACATCTGTAATCTTCATCTTTTTAACTGTGGGCCTTTCTGCTCCGTTTTTCTCCGTTGTCGAAAAACGGGTTTTTGAGCTGAGTCAACGTGTCTTTCAAACAAGCAAGGTAAGCAGACCGTTTAACTTCTCGCTTCTGCTTCAGATACACTGCGCTGTCCGCTCCGTTGTGTAGGTGCCGGTTCGACTGTTGGTGCCTCTTCGCCTACCTCCAACATCCGCCGAATGAGCCGTTCCCGCATGACCTCCGTAACCGGTTCGTGCGATTGAAGTCCGACGAGATTCCGTAACTCGTATGGATCTGCCTGCAGGTCGTAGAGGTATTGCTCCACATACCGGTCTGACCCTGCATCTTTGCCACCGCTCTTATTTGGGGCATCAACACCGTATTTCCAACGTTGCGTCCGAACAGCACGTCCAACCTGTGCCTCGCTAATTTGGACGAAGACCTCTTCTGGCCAGCCATCCGTTTCGCCGCGTACCAACGGCATGATAGATTTACCTTGCATCTCAGTCGGTACTCCCAAACCTGCTGCATCAAGGAGCGTCGGCGGGAGGTCAACAAGGCTAACCAGTTCTTGAATCTGGCCACCACCGATGAAATCGGCTCCATGAAACGCCGTCGGCACACGAATAGAACTCTCATGGCATGAGCGTTTATATTCGCCATTACGGGTTTTGAAATGGCACCCATGGTCAGAGGTAAAAAGAATAATCGTGTTATCAAGCAAATGGAGGCTCTTGAGCGCATCTAAAAGTCTCCCGAGTGCTTCGTCCAACCTTTTCACCATACCGTAATAACCGCCTAAATGCTGGTGCGTTGATCCACCGAGCGCGGCGAGATCCGGTGGTATCCATTTCCCTGTGTATCGTTCCCGATACCCATCCGGCGGCGGATAATCGTCCAGATGATTTTGGTGGTGCGGTTCAATGTATGACGTAAAGAGGTAAAATGGCTCGGTCTTATGCTGGTCGACGTAGCGTATTACTGCATCGGTGAGCGCGTCCACACGATAGCCGGGGAGATCAACGGGTTTATTGTCGTTACCGTAAAGTGTTGTCTGATATGCATCGGAGGTGAATTCAAGGACATTCGACGCTAACCAATAATCATACCCACCGCGGTGTTCCGCTGGCACAGGTCCCGGTCCCGTACCACCGCTATAGAGGTGCCACTTACCGATGTATCCGGTGGCGTAGCCTGCCTCGCCAAAATGGTGTGCAAGCGTCTTGAGGTTCGGAGACAATGGAATACCGTTTCGGAAACATCCCGTCCGCGTGGCGTATAATCCCGTTTGTAGGCACGAGCGCGCGGGCCCACAGACAGGTTGGCATGTGAAAGATCGATGGACATGTGTACCGCGCTGTGCCATCCGGTCGAAGTTCGGGGTCAAGTCGAGTGGATTGCCGTGCAAGCTGGATGTATCCCACCGCTGCTGATCAGTAAAAAAGACGATGACATTCGGTTGATTTGAATCTTGTGGCATATCTCTATTTTCCTCTCTATTCAGATTTGGATGTTCTCATTCTATGGGATCTTCAGACAGGTGTCAAGCAGAAAATTCACGTGAGAAGAATTACGGATAAAAATGTATGGATGACCGTATGTTGGGTAAAGAGGAATGGTCTTTTCAAATTTCGAGGTTTGGTTTCATTGCATTGTTCGGTAATATTTAGGCTATCAGTAATAAATGTGTTAGAATATCTCACAAATACGATTTTGATAAACGAGGTGCTATCTCGCGGTCATATACCCTCTTTGTGATATAACTTATAGTTAAATCTCCGAAAGTAATATCAAGCCAATTTGTTATATTTTTTTAAATAATTTAACAACTATGTCCTGTTGTGGTTGCATCCAAAAACCTTATTATTGTTGACTCTTCTTAGCTTAAAAACTTGACTGGAAAAAAAATTTGTGTTAATATATATTATTAATTTTGTTGTGCTATATTATATTATGTTATATTGAACGGAAGGTCCGGAATCTGGCAGAGCCCAGGTTTTAATATCTGTATTTTTTCTTATGAGTTTAAAAAATATTATTGAACGTTGCCATGAACGGCACGCGAAGCCGTTGCGACAGCGGAAGACGGTGATAATGCCTTCGTTGTACAATACAGGCAGTTATCCCTACCAAATCACAGCCTATTGTGCACAGAGGTACCCTGTGCTACTCACTGATTTAGAGCAAGCGAACATCTCATTTATGCCGAACGGGCGCGGCCCTGATAACGATCGCGGTCCACGGAATTTTGGAGGTAAACGGTTCTCAAGACGCCAAGGGGCACAAAACTGGGGAGTAAGGCGGTGGCACGTATCGTACGGAATTCAAGTATATACTGGGGTCCCGTCTGAACAGGATGGCGCACAATGGCACGACCTCAATTTTAAATACGAAGCCTTATGTGCCGCACCAGATGCTGTTATTGCCTGTGTTGATGCCCTTGTGAATGCAGTACCAAACCCGCTGTTGACGCTCTCAAAGTCTGGGGGATTGCGCTTTTCTTGCAGAGTACCGGAGTACCTTCACCCGAATACTGAGAGCGAGAAGCAGTATATCTATAGGCACACCCCGACCCCAGGAAATCCACATCAACGAAACATCTATCTCGAAATTTTGGGGGAAGATGAATATACGCGCTGGGATGCACGCTACGAGATACTCCTTGGGAATCTCTTAGATCCGCCTGTAGTTACCAAGGAGGTACTTTTTGCCCCGATTGATGCCCTTCGCGCTGAACTCCACCAACCCGGGGCTTACAAAATAAAACAGGACCAGGTTGTCGCCAACGCGCCACTATCTCTCGGTTCAAATAACCTTGATCTCGCAAAAGAAGCGTTTATACAGCGTGATTTTTTTTATGTCCGGCAAGAGAACGGTTGCCATCATTGGAGGCAACTTGATCGTCCTGTTGATGATGAATACGTCCTGCTCTGGGAGAGCGACAACGTCATTTGGGTTCGCGCCTCTACACCTATTGACGAACTCCCCACGGAAGCCACGCCAATTACAGAGGTCTGGGACGATACTGGCATTCTACCACCAGCACCTGGTCCCGGAATATTTGTATCCGATGAAATGATCGCCGTGCGGGACGGGAAGCTGAGTCCCTTGGCAGTTAAACGTCCACCTGCCGTACTACACAAGTCTAAATATACCCAAGAGCCTTATCAAATACCTGAAAGCCATGTTGTCCAAACACAGAATATCTTTGATGGAGCTGCTCGTATTCTTGGGCTTGTTACCAGAACAGACGGCGGAAACCACGAAGCAGCGTCGTATCTCCTTGATGATCGTGCAACGTGTTTAAATGTGCCAGTTGCCAACTTAGCCGAAAAAGCAGAGCAGCACTATCAAAGTCGAAACATATCATCATTCACACGCTGGAAGACTCGGATGCATCAATGGGAACAGATAAAAGAAATACCTGCTGACGTGCGGATGGCAACGCCGTTTCAACGAGGTAATGTTTGTGAGGATCCAGAGCGATGTGAGGCACTTGAGAAAAAGGGAGGAAATCCGAGTGAGAGTCTCTGCCCACACTGTCCAGTCTATGCCGAGTGCCAACAACGCGGATATTTATCACAACCGGCAGCATTACAACACGCTAAAGCACAGATATTGGCTATTCCCGAACTGTTTTTCGATCCACAATACGCTGAGTTGGTTGAAAAAATTTTTAAGCAGGTGGACGAGACAGAGAGACTTGGCATCATCGGCAGAATACAAGCGCATAAGTTATTCTTTGAATGCAAGATGCCAGAAAAACTGTTGGAGGAGTGGAGTGTCTGCTGGCAGGGGAGTGCCTTAGGAAACTTTGCCAAAGCTTTAAAGCATGCAATAGAAATTGCCGATATACCACATGCCGATGCTGTCAAGCGGATCCGAACGGTCATAAAATCTTTTGAATGGCAGGAGGAAGCACTCGTCAGACAGATGTGTCAAGTGAATGTACAAGGCAGCGTAGTAGAGCGCAGTACTGTTGATCCTGAAACTGGACAACTATTGGCACGTTTTGCTATTGAGTTTGAGAACGGTATTTCTGCTTATGTTCCTTTAGATGATAATGCAGCAGATAGACTCAAGATCAAAGGGATACCGTTTTTTCGACTCTCCGGCTTTGCAATCAATGAGGACATGAAAATCATGATGTCGATGGTGCAAGCCATCCGTTTGGGGGTCTTAGATGCAAGTACTGTGGAACGTATTCAGGAATTCCCTACAGCCTGTCCGGATCCAAACTGGACGTATTGGCATCAACTCAAGCGTTTCTTTGCGCATTACGCGCGGGATGCCGACGCACCAATACGATGGGGCACGGACGTGCTACGGTTCTGGCTGCCACCTTTGCTCCATCCGAGCATCAAACGTCTTCTACTAATGTCGGTAACCTTCTCCGAGGGGCACATCCGTAGGGCGTTTCCACATGAGGACATTAAGGCGTGTCGCTCTGAACCGACATCTTGGATCCCGGGAAATCGAGTCTTTCAGATTCGTACAGGTGTTTATCCGAAGCAAACAATTTTGGGATACAATAACAACGCTGATGTTATTGGTATCTCTAAAACAGGACAACGCTTTTTTGCGGGTATCCGCGCAGAAATTGAGAGGGATCCAAGCGTTAAACATGCAATTATCACCTATAAGTCGGTGATCTCGCGGTTGGGCGATATCGCAGAAAAAGATAACGTCTCTTTTGTGACCAATTTCGATAATGTGAGGGGACTCAGTGCTGATTTTAGAAAAACGCAAGTCATTTGGATAATCGGAACGCCACAATGGCTGCCAAGCCTCATTTGGCGGCGCACGCAAATTTTGTTTGGCGATGACAAGGAACCGCTCTCTTATGAGGAAGAAATAGAAACCGGCCGCTATAAAGACGAGCGAATCCAAGATGTTTATGAACAGGGCGTTGTTCGTGTACTCACACGAACTATTCATCGCACGGGATTGGAGCGCTGGGCAGACAAGACCGTTGTACTCATCTCAAGTTTGGCAATGCCTGACATTACCGACAGACCCGAAACGCTCCTTTTCGACTGGGAAGATTTTGAAATTGCTGGTGGACTTCATGAACTCCCTGAGATGATTGCCACGCGCGAGCGTTTTGAAGCAGAACGTGAGAAGTTAACTGCCGAATCCAGCAGAGGAGAAGTAGAACGGGTCTTGGGATGCTCCTCAAGACAGGCGAACCGAGTCTTGAGAGAATTTAGAGGTGGAGCTCCATTACGTGTGCCTTTCCGTAAGCAGATCCTCGTGCTACTTGCTGATGGTGAGAAGAGGACAGCGGAACTCGTTGCAGCTATTGAAGGGCATCCAAAAGCAGTAAAAAATGAACTCAAGCGTCTTGTAGATACAGGTGAAATCGTCCGGGTACGGTGGGGGATATACACGCTGCCGAAGCGGGAAACATAGCCTATATGCCGGTAATACGGACAATTTGCCTAATTTGAACTGACCTGCTTGTAACCTTTTGGCAACGGTTTTCCAGCGACGAGCGCAGATTTCAGCGGGCGGACATGTCGGCAACTGCCGCGATGTGTGAAACCGGGGCAGTCGCATGTTACGTCTACACCGACAACCTCCAGCGTGTAGAATTTGCCTTCCTGCGACGAACTCTCAGCGTGATAGACGCTCCGCTCAGGACCAGCAAGGACTTGTGCTAAGGTACGGATGGCTTCTTCGGAATACGGACGTAGCTGCGCACGCGTTGCTTTACGGAGATGTGAAGCATTTTCTTCAAGGTAGGTCTCCCCCGCTTTCTGAAGCACATCGTGCAGTTCAGATGCTTTAAGTTCACTGGTTTGAACAGACAACGCATTCATCATTCGCTTGAGTTCGCTAAGGACATCTAACTGGAGGGCAACCTCTCCATCTGGTATCAAAATTGATCCCTCAACAATGGAATCCATCAATGCTGCTTTTGTTTCTAATACCGTCTTGACAAATGAATCAACAGTACCAGTCGCAATCATATAGGTGACATTGACGGTACCTGTCTGACCGATGCGATAAGCGCGATCTTCTGCCTGCCAATGATTAGCAGGCACCCAATCTAAGTCATTAAAAACGATCTGACGCGCCGCGGTGAGATTTATACCAACGCCTGCTATGTGCATGTTGGCTATGAAAAGTTTGGTATCGTCATCGTTTTGGAAGCGGTCAACCCTGTTTTGTCTCTCATGGACAGGAACTTCACCGGAAACATAGACCGCTCGGTCCTTGAAGTGCCTTTGGAAACGCTGCATCGTATTGAGGAAGGATGTAAAAATAATGACCTTTTCACCCTGTTCCAGCGCATTTTCCACGAATTTAATGGTGTGACGGCATTTGACAAAGGCAATTGCTCGGCGCACTTGGGTTAGCCTACCCATGCCAGTTCCTAAATCCGTAGTATCTATTGAATCGTCTAATTCATTGCGATGTTCTGATGATAAACCAACGGATGCTGGTATTCCATCAATGGCTTCAGGGGTGTCAAATTTTGATATGAATTCTTGTGCCAGCCGATTAAAGTGCTGGATGGCGTAAGGGTGCAGCTCAATGTCCATCCAGGTTCGCACCTTCGGTGGAAGGTCTAATACCTCATCTTTTGTGCGGCGCAGCATGACACCGTGGAGTTGCACAGTCAATTCCTCAAGGTTGCTCGCACCATCTGCTACTAATCCGAAGTCTCCTTGATAAGCCTCACAATAACGTTTCGCAAAACTGAGGAAACTCTTTCCGAGTGGGTGATCCAGAATCTGCAACAGCGGAAAAAGGTCGCGCGGACGGCTTGTCATTGGCGTACCGGTTAACGCATGGACGACAAGGTCACGTTTGATCTCCTTAACCAGTTTGGATGCGTTTTGACTCCGCTGACTCTGATAATTTTTTAGGTAATGTGCTTCGTCAAAAACAACACCTTTCCAGTCAAACGCAAGGAGTTTATCAAGGTTCTTACCGAGGATTTCATAGTTAACAATAATCCAACCACAATAATTTATAGACGGGAGCGGTCCGGGACCAACAATGGTGGGTTCGACATCCGGGAAAACGATTTTGATTTCACGTGCCCAGTTGCGTTTAATAGAGGCGGGACAGATCACAAGATAAGGACCTTCTCCTTCCGCCTCGACCATAGCGAGCACCGACTGACGCGTTTTACCGAGTCCCATATCATCAGCAAGGAGTGCGCGACGGCGACCGAGCAGAAAAGCGATCCCTTCTATTTGGTGCGGATATAAACCTTCGGAAATTTCTTCAGCACGCGTGAGACTGTCTTGCTGCATGCAGTGTCCCCTTATCTGCCTCTATCAACCAGCCACAAATCTCCCTGACTAACCGTGGCAAGGCGTTTCAACATCACTGCGCCGGGGAAATTGGGGGACATCCCGATACCCATCGCAAAAATGCGTCCATTGCCTGTAGCGTATTGACCAACAAGCGTCAGATCCGGTCCCTCAATTGTCGTAGGAATGCCGTCGCTGAAGAGAACAACAAGGGTGGGACCCGTCTTAGCGATTTCTGTCAATGCCGTTAACATATCGTGATCGGTACCTTTGGTATGGGTTTGGGGTTGGATGTTGGCGAGATAGTTTGACGACGCGGTAACTATTTCGTCGGTTACTGCGACAAAGTTTTCGCGGTAAACCACTAATTCCGTGCTAAACGCAACAATATTGAAACTATCATGTGGCTCAAGGAAAGTCAGCGAATCCCGCATGAGGTCTATAATCTTCTTGAGTTTGTGCGGAGGAAGGTTTTGCATACTGGTTGACAGATCCACGCAGTAGACAATCCGCTGCGGTCCCTCTTGTGCTTCAATGAACTTCACTAATCTGCTTTTATACCGAGTTTCGACTTTTTTTTCTTTTACAAACGGACGTTCGATGACCTTTTGCACACGAGGCACATTGTCAAATTCAACAGATGTTGCAGTGGGTCCAATGGGTTCACTCAGGTCGTTGCTATCGAACTGCTGAAAGGGCGCGGGGTCCGCTGCGGAAACCACCCCACGACTACTGACAGGTGCATTACTCGTGAGGATTTTCAGACGTTGCTGACTCACATCGCGGGTCCTTTTCTGGGCAAGTTGGGCACGTTTCGGTGGGGTTACACGTCTAACTTCCGGTTTCTCTTCCCGAACAAACAAGGCGTTAATACTCGACGCTTCTCGCATCGGAGCTGTACTAAACCAATAGAAGAGTCCAAGCACTCCGACACCGAGATGCAATAGAACTGAAACAAGGAACGCTTTACTGGATTTCGATTTCATTGTATTAAAACTTCCTAATTACCAAATCTGAGGTTATCAAAAATCAACAAGTGATAAGTGATCGTAGCCACGTTCTTTGAAAAAATTATCAAATTCTGAGGTAGTTGATGGGAACTCAACTTTTATCTCATTTGCGAGTTTTTGCAATATCTTATCGCCAATTAACTCAGACGATTGTCCGCGCAAGGCTTTCTCGTACCACTCCTCAAGTTCATCCTCGGTTATCACGCTCTGAATTCGACTGGCACTGCCAAATTGTTTTAGAACAGATACAAGAACATCTTTCTCAGATTCCTGGCAGACGATAATTATCCGATCTGCTGAAATGGCACTACTTATGTCCTTGATTGTTGTAGGTGTTAGAGATATGTGCTTTATCTGAATGGCTACTCCAAAATTAGCCCACATATCAAGACCTCTGTCTGCCGCGTTGGTGACACCTACCCTATAAACCTTTGCTGCTTGGTATAGTTCTGGCGTGTCTTCGGACAATCCCAGGACCTTTTCTGTGAAATCGGAAAACTCGCTAAGAACGGTATTGTTTATGTTGTCAATTCGTACGCCTATTTTAACGTCAAGGACTTCCAGTAGCGTCGAAAATAAGGCATAAACTACAATCTCAAAGATCTTATCAACACTTCGTGAGAGTCCAGGATCCCGTGTAAAACTATCTATGAAGTTCCTTAGTGTAAAAGAGTTGTTATCCGATTGTAAGACGATGGATAGACCCGATGACATTTGGGAGAGCCGATTTCTTAAAGCAGTATAAATATAGGCTTCAACCGCACCGTTACTGTCTCTATTTATTTTACCCAATTGCGATAAAACTGTTGGAGGTGTAGCGTTGGCGTTAAAAAGGTCGTCTTGATACCTTGCACTTGATGTAGAGATCCGTCCAATAAACCTGAGAGAAATTTCGTCTCGCCATTTTCTTGAAGGTGTTCGATAAGTTTCTAAATCGCCAAGGTCAATATCTTTTTCGATTCTATCTCTATGAAGTATTTCCGCAATTTGTATCGGTTTGTAGAAATGAACTCTGGCTTTTCTGATAACAGTATCAAGTTGGTCTTTGGCTGTTTGATTGTCCATTAGGCATAGGCATTGATTCTGTTTTCAAAGAGAAGCAATTGTTCCTCAGGTTGTATCATCGGTTTACGTTGTTCTAACGCCTGCAACATTTTTTTGGCGATAGCGTGAACAACAGGAATAGCGACACTATTTCCGGTCTGTTTTCTAATCTGCATCATATTGCCTGTAATTTTGAAGTCTTCAGGAAATCCTTGTAGACGAAGCATCTCCCTACCCGAAAGCCGCCGAACACCGTTCACTAAAAGGTAATTATAGGAGGCACCCGCTCTTAACGCACATGAAAAGGGTAGAACCGAAATGTTGCCTCCTTTGTTTTCGTGCCAAATAGAAGGGGAAAAGGGTGTACCTTTGCACTTTTCACGTCGCGACTGTTGGATGCGCTCCGACGCAAATAGATTGGGTTCAACATCTTCGTCAGGTTCCAATATCTCTGAGAGCGGTTTGTACGGACCGATAGGCTTCGGAAATTCAAATGCTATCGGTTCGTGAAACCCAATAATAAAGATCCGTTCCCGTTTCTGCGGTAATCCGAAATCCAGAGCATTCAACACTTTGTGATAAGTGGTGTAGCCCAATCGTGCCAATTGTTCTTGTATGACCGCGAAGGTTTGTCCTTTATCGTGGGTAAGCAACTGTTTGACATTTTCAAGGAGGAACGCACTCGGCTGCTTCTCTTTCAAAATCCGAATGATGTCAAAAAACAGCGTGCCGCGTGTATCTTCAAAACCCTGCTTATCTCCAATAATACTAAAAGGTTGGCACGGAAAACCCGCCAATAAAATATCATGGTCAGGGATCTCTGCTTCGTCAATTTTGGTAATATCACCAGCAGGTATTTCGCCGAAGTTATGTGCGTAGGTCTCCTGAGCGTGTTTATTCCATTCGGAACTAAACACGCATGTTCCGCCCAAATTCTCAAATGGAATGCGAATCCCACCGATGCCAGCAAAGAGGTCAATGAAGTTAAATTTGTCCATTCTGCATAGAGTATAGCATGTCTTATCGACCGCGTCAAATTTTCCTAATGCGTCCGCATAGGACACATAACGGACATAGGCGGGTCCAACGACCCACCTATACACATCTAAACGGCAGAACCTACCGCATTGATATCTTCTCCTGCGTTTCTAACTTCCGCCGGAGCACAACACCCCACTGCCCAACAACCCATAGTGCTTTACCGTCTTTAGAACGGGTAATAACATACAGATTGTTATCGATATCGGTGTGTTCCTGTTCCCATGTTTCACCGCCGTCGGTTGAGCGGACAATCGTCCCCTCGTCGCCGACCGCATAGACCTCCTGTTCCGAGAGCGAAACGATGCCGTGAAGATCTTTGGGAACACCCGTCAATATGGGTTCCCACGTAAAGCCACCATCGGTTGTTCTAAGGACGATGCCTGCCTCACCCGCTGCCCAGCCTTTCCGCTTGCTAATAAATGAGACCGCGTTGAGATTGTAATTCGTCTTCGTTTCGTGCATCCGCCAATATTGACCACCGTTAATAGTCCGCTGCGTGACACCACCTTGACCAACCGCCCAACCGAGCGGCGCGAATTTCATATCTACACTCAGGAGCCTGTCGTTTGCAGTCGTCCGCTGAAGCGTCCATGTAGGACCACCGTCTTTGTTATGGATAATGTCTCCGAATTGACCGACCGCCCAGCCTTCAGAAAACTTACCAAAAGCAACGTCATTTAGCGAAAAATTACCCGGCGAATCGCCTTCCATAAACGGTGGACGTTCCGGCGTATCTCCTGCCGTCCAGATGTTGCCATCTGTGGTGTAGAGCACAGTCCCGTCGCGTTGCATTGCCCAGCCCCATTTCGGTTCCATACTCGCAAAGTGTACACCGATGAAGCGTTGACGCGTTTGAGTTCGGAGTTTCTTCCATGTTTCTCCACCGTCTTGGGTTTCCAATAGCACACCACCGTTACCCGCTATCCAGCCGTTCTTGTCATCGTAGAAAAGAACCTCGCGGAAGTCGTTGTGTTCCTGTTCACCGAGTTGACGTTCCCACGTTTTCCCACCATTTGCGGAGTAGTAAATACTACCCGCACTGCCAACCGCCCAAGCGTGTTCCGCATCAAGGAAATATACACTCGCAACTCGTTGTCCACCGCGTCTCCTTCGTCTCTCAGGTTCAGGTGGTGGAGGCGGTTGTTGTTCCCTGGGTGGAGGCGGACGGTTCGCGCGTTCGGCATTCGGTGGCAATGCCCCTTCGGGTGCAAGACGCCCCGGACGTTCTCTCTCTGTCCGAAGTCGATTTTGTATTTCCTCTGGTGTCTCGTCATACTGTAACGTGGGTGCCTCTACAACCGCTGCTTCCGATTCATCTTTTTCTGCTTCTGGCGCGAGTTCTTCCGGTAGCTCTGGATCAGGTTCTCGCATGGCGAGTATCTCGTCTCTTGTAGCGACCGGGATAGCCTTCCAATTCACCCCCTGGTCTTCGGTGATATATGCACCGCCGCCACCCAGTCCCCACGCTTTGGTATGCGAACGGAAAGTAACACGTTGTAAGCCGCGTGTGCTTTGTGACGTGGTCTTCAATTTCCATGTTTCGCCGCCATCTTCAGTCAACAAGGAGTTCCCATTACCGAGGATGACCCAACCGCGATTTTCGTCGGCAAAGTGAACAGCGATACCGGGTTGATTGGTCTTCGCCTGAATTTTCCAGTAGTCCCCGCCATCGACTGTATGAAGGATAAATCCACCGTCTCGACGTTGTGGAGTCACTGCCCACCCTACTTGACTATTGATGAAATGGAGATCGGTGATGTTTCCTGTTGTTGTTCCGGTTTTTTGGACTTTCCACGTCTTGCCTCCATCAGTGGTATGCAAGGTCTGCCCAATTGTAGCACCGAGCCATCCTTCTTCGGCGTTCAGGAAGTGCATTGTGCTCACGCGAGGAAGGTTTTGCTTGGTTGCTTGAAGAATCGGCTCCCACGTTTCACCACCATTTTCTGTTTGAAGTAAAGTGCCAGAACCGAGAACTCTTCCATGTTTCGCGTCAACGAATTCCACTTCGCGTAGATTTTCACTAACACCGCTGTGCTGCGGTAACCACGTTTGTCCACCATCTGTGGTATGCGCGATGACACCACCCGAACCGACCGCCCAGCCGTTTTGGGCATCTACAAAGTGTGTATCTGCAAAGTCAGTTCTCCAAGCCGCCTGACGGATAATGTCCCAATGGTAAGCAACCGGTTCAACCGGAGTCTCCTCTTCAACCGCGACGATTTCGGGTTCTTCGGCGACAGGCGGCAATTTCGCGGGCAGTTGTGCCTCTTCAACCGAATACCGCATCGCAATCCCGCCTTTACCAACGGCGACAACGCCATCAGGCGAGAGGGCTAAACCGTAAAGGTCATTGTCGGTACCGCTCTCCTGCATCTCCCACTTTTTTCCGCCGTTGATGGTGGTAAGCATAACGCCGTTGTCACCAACAACTAACCCGTGCTGCGTATCCGCAAAATAGAGTTTATTGAGATTCTCTTGCGTGCCGCTGCGTTGAAAATTCCACTTTTTCCCGCCGTTTTTTGTGTGTAAAATCTCGCCAAACTGTCCAACAATCCAGCCGGTATTCTCATCTGCGAAGTAGACGGCATAGAGTTCGTTGAAAGAGCCAGTCGTCTGTTGGTTCCAGGTCAAACCTCCATCTTCAGTCGCAAGGCAAACACCGGGCCACCCGATAGCCCAACCTATCTATTCATTGAG
>JAPPDN010001032.1 GCA_028824575.1 Candidatus Poribacteria bacterium
ATTAGGACTTACACAAGTTAGGTTCAAAAGCAATATATTTCACCCAAAAATGGCTTGCAGTGAGCGTATTTCAGTTATTTACCCCCCTAAATCCCCCTTATCAGGGGGACTTTGAATGGATCGCAAGCTAAAACTTGCTGTTATAAAGCCTTAAGGATCGGACGGAAATATGAACACCGATATGCAGGTATCACCAGAAACAATGTTCACAGAAACAGAAATCGGTAAACAGAAGCGATGGATCGAAAATGTGATGCGGATTTTCTTCCTCGTGATGACGAGTCTGATGATTATTCCGCTGTTGTACATTATTGGTCTCCTCCTCTACAAGGCACTCCCCGTTCTCTCGCTTGAGTTCCTGTTTACGAACCCGAAGGATAACATGCGTGCAGGCGGGATTTGGGCACCTTTCCTCGGAACAATCTATTTAGTCGTCGTCTCTCTATTAGTAGCAGCACCTATTGGCGTGTTCGCAGCCGTCTATCTCAACGAGTATGCCCGTGAGAGTTGGTTCACGCGTATCACAAACTTGGCTGTTGTGAACCTCGCGGGTGTGCCAAGCATTGTCCACGCCTTGTTCGGTGTCGGTGCCTTTGTGCTATTCGCGGGTCTCGGCGAATCCATCTTAGCAGCGTCGCTCACGTTGGCGATCATGACGCTCCCTGTTATCATTGCGAGTACCACGGAGGCTTTGAAGGCGGTACCGATGTCCTTCCGGGAGGCGTGTTGGAATCTCGGTGCTACGCGATGGCAAACAATACGGCGTATTGTCATCCCGAACTCAATCAGCGGCATTTTGACGGGTGTGATTCTACAGGTGTCGCGCGCAGCAGGTGAAACAGCCCCTATTATGTTTACTGGGGCTGTCTTTTATAAAGCTATTGCCGAAGGAAACCTTTTCGCCTATAATATAATTGAGCAGTGCATGGCACTATCACTCCATCTCTTCACGATTTCAACACAGGTTCCGGACGTTACGGAAGGCATCCCTTATGGAACTGCGGTGGTACTTGTAGGCAGTGTGTTACTCGTCAACGCCGTATCGATTGTGCTAAGGATTTATGTCCGAACTCGGAAGAAGTGGTAGGTCCAAAAGTCTATGATCACAACTCCCTATAATAGAGTTGGACTTACCTACCGCTAAGGGGTAGGACGATTCACTGACTCAGACGCTGATGGGAAGGAAGGTTCATGGAGAAAAAAGAAAGATTACGCGCAATTGTTGAAGGAAGTGTATTTACCGGAATCATCCAATTTCTGATTCTTGCTTCTGCTGTTGTCTTTGTGATCGAATCCGATAGACAGCAATTGGAGGTGGATCCTTATGCAACCCATTTCATTGTCCTGGACGTGGTTTTTCTCGTACTGTTTTCGATAGAATATGTCCTGCGCGTCTATATTGAACCAAAGAAGCGGGATTTCGTTTTTAGTTTCTATGGTCTAATTGACCTGGTCGCCATTTTACCATCTCTGTTCCTCGTGCCGGGGTTTCGCGTACTACGGATACTTCGGTTCTTGCGAATTTTCAGAATATTTAAGGCGACGCGGTTTATTTTAGCCGTAGATCGGCTCGGAGCCGCACTACGTGAAATTCAGCAGGAGCTTTTAGCACTGGTAATCTTATCATTGATGTTTGTATACCTCGCTGCATGCGGCATCCACTTTTTTGAAAGAAACGCACAACCTGAGGCATTCGGCTCTATTCTTGATTCAATGTGGTGGTCTGTTGTGACATTAACCACAATCGGTTATGGGGATGTCTACCCGACAACCTCTGGCGGGAGACTTTTCACCGCTCTCGTCGCGCTTGTCGGAGTAGGCTTGATAGCAATTCCGTCCGGCTTGTTAGCTTCGGCATTAACAGAAGCGCGAGTGGAACGCGAAAAATCAGAGGAGGGTGAGAAAGAAGATGAAGAACAAGAAGATTAGGCAAACGAGGAAAACGTGAAAAATAAAATTGAAATTTCTGGCTTACAGGTACACTACGGCGACAAAATTGCTCTGAACAGGGTTTCTTTCGATGTTCACAAGAACGAGATTCTTGGGATTATCGGTCCAGCACAGTCCGGTAAAACGACGCTTCTGAAGGTCATGAATAGGACCTTGGAATTCACACCAGAAGCGAGGGTAGAAGGGACTGTCAGATTAGATGGCGTAGATATCGACACAATTGACGATGTGTATGAATTGCGTCGGCGCATCGGTATGGTCCTGCCTTTGCCGGTCGGGTTACCGCTTTCCATCTATGACAATGTTGCTTTTGCCCCACGGACAGCCGGACTTCGCACGAAATCTGAATTGGATGAAATCGTTGAACGCTGTCTACAGCAAGCGGCACTCTGGGACGAAGTGAAAGACCGGTTAAACACCCTCGGCACCAAATTGTCAGGTGGCCAACAACAACGCCTGACAATCGCTCGTGCCCTTTCACATCAACCGGAAATTCTGTGCCTCGACGAATTTTCTATCGCTATTGATCCTGTCACAACGATGCGTATTGAAGAAGTCCTCAAGACTTTACAGACAGAAATGACAATTTTGCTCGTTACGAATTTGGTGCAACAGGCAAAACGGTTAGCGAACCGCACCGCCTTTTTTCTTAACGGTGATCTTATTGAGATTGACACAACAGATGTAATCTTTTCCGATAATCCGACAAATCAAGCGACTTATGACTACGTCAATGGCACCTTTGGATAGATCATTTAGAAAACCGTGCAGGCGCGCTGCCAAAGAACATTCTGGCAACTATAGTAGTTTTACAATTAACGAGTTCCGACCAATAGAAGCCCTTGCAAAGCGCGCCTACTAATAAATGTTTACTTATTTTTAGATTTCACTATAATAGCAATATGGATTCGCAAACTACGCCCATAAATCATAGCATTGAAACCGAAAACCTCAGTCTTTGGTATGGTGATTTTCAGGCACTCATTGATGTCAACGTGAAAATACCGGATGGTCAGATAACCTCCCTTATCGGTCCTTCTGGATGTGGGAAAACAACGCTATTGCGCTGTTTTAATCGCGTCAATGAACGTTACGGTAACGTTACGACAGAGGGAAAAATTGAGGTCCTGGGGAAAAACATCTATGATCCAGATGTCTCTTTGCCTGAACTCAGAAAAGCGGTTGGTATGGTATTCCAAAGACCAAACCCATTGCCGATCTCGGTTTATGAGAATATTTTGTTCGGGTTACGTATCCACTCCCCGATGCGTAGCATCACGCGGACAGAATCAGAGGAGATTGTAGAAGAAGCACTCACCTCCGTTTTTCTTTGGGAAGATCTAAAAGACAAATTAAAGACACGGGCGACATCGCTCCAGTTAGAACAGCAACAAAAACTCTGTATCGCACGCCTGTTGCCACTTAAACCCAAAATTATTCTGATGGATGAACCCTGTTCCGCATTGGACGCGAAAGGCACGCGGGCGGTTGAAGAATTGATGGAAATCCTCGCGGGGACATATACATTTCTAATTGTGACGCATAACATGGCGCAGGCTCGGCGCGTCAGTAAAGAATGTATTTTTATGTTCCTCGGTGAACTTATTGAGCACAGAGAGACGCAGGCACTGTTTGAAGACCCAGTACACGAAAAAACCGCTGATTATGTGCAGATGCGGTACGGTTAGGGAAAATCTATAAACCGTCTGAGTGCAGGTATTACGCGCGCTGCAGTCTCAGCGAAATTAGGAAATATTGTTCACCTTGTTAGATTAGCGGGATGAATCTTTACGAGAAGCCTTCACACTATGAATTCCATGTCTATTCTGCTTAACGATCTCTATATTCTTCTTTCAGTTAGTCTTTTGGCGGTTTTGTTTGGGATGGTATGCGCATTCTACTTAGAGGAGTGGCTCCCAAAAACGAATTGGATTCGGCGTTCGGTTGAAAGTTTAGTCGCTATTTTGACTGGTATCCCCTCGCTTTTCTACGGCATTCTGGCAATCGGTTTTTCTTTGCTTACGCTGGTGCTCTCAAAGCGACCGGGATTTTCCCGTTACCTCAGAACGCTGAGGCAATACCTGTTCAGCGCGGTACCACCCTCTTTTACGCTGGATTGTTAACTTTTATATTTATGGTAATGCCGGTGACAATTAAAACAACACAAAGTGCGCTCCGCTCGGTTGTACCACCTATCCGTGAAGCGGCTTACGCACTTGGAGCGAGTCAGTGGCAAGTCTTAGCAAGACAAGTTGTACCGCTCGCCTTCACCCAAATGCTGGCTGGCGGCTGTCGCGCGATGTCCCGCGCCTTTGCTACCGCAGCACTATTGATTGGTATCTACGCATGGCACTACACAATCGAACTCGGAGAAGTGTCCAGTAGGTTTATGTTATTTTTAAGTATAACACTGTTCTTGAGTATTTTCTCCAGCACCCTTGAAATGTACAACCCCTACGCAGCGCGACATAGTTAACTACGGAGGCGCGAATTCCTAATCCACTCGCGATACCAAGATGCTGAGTGAAAAAGAGCAATCTATTTTGAGTATCCGTAATCTAAATATCTGGTACGGCGACAAGCAGATTCTGAGTACGCTCTCTTTTGATGTCCAGCAGAAACAGGTAACTGCGTTTATTGGCCCCGCGAACTGTGGTAAAAGCACGCTCGTCCGATGTCTCAATCGATTAAATGACTTTACGCCGAATTTCAGGGCCTCTGGCGAGATATTTTTTAAAGGCAATCTCTTGGACGCTTCAACAGATACCACCGCACTTCGGAAACAGATCGGAATGGTATTCCGAAAACCGACACTGTTCCAGTGTTCTATTTATGAAAATGTAGCGTACGGTGCTCGGATTTCGGGCGTAAACCAGTCAGAACACCTTGATACCATTGTTGAGGAGAATCTACGAAAGACAGGACTTTGGGGTGAAGTTGAAGACAACTTGAATGAAATGCCAGAATACCTCTCTACGGGCCAGCAGCAACTTCTCTGTATTTCACGTGCCTTGGCGGTTGCCCCCGAAGTTTTGATATTTGATGAACCGTGTGGAGAACTGGATCCGATAGAGACCGTTAAGGTTGAAACACTCGTGCGCGATCTTAAAAACGATTGTACGCTTATCTTCGCTACCAACAAACGGAGACAAGCTGCACGTGTTTCTGACGTTGCGGGGTTTCTCTACGGTGGTGAGTTAATCGAATTCGGACCAACGGAAAAAATTTTCACAAATCCGCAAGACAATAGAACTGAACAGTATGTAACAGGCAGACTCGGATAGTTGATACTTCAAGTTGCCTCGGAATCAGATATGTTACAAGCAGAAATCAGGACTCTTCAGCACAAACTCTTGGAAATGGCAGGACTTGCCGAACAGATGTTACGGCAAGCGGTTGAATCTGTCTTAACGCGAGATGAGGCGTTAGCTCGGATCGTTGTCGCAACGGATGATACGATCGACCAGTTTGAAAACGAGATCGAATCGTCCTGCATCCAACTGATCGCACTTCACCAACCCGTAGCCTCGGAGCTTCGATTTCTGATGATGGTAATGAAGATCAGCCACAATATTGAAAGGCTTGCCGATAAAAGCGTTGCTATCGCCAAACGGAGTATCGAACTCTTAGAATACCCGCCTGTCAAACCGTTCGTGGATCTACCGTACGTTGCCCAAGTGATTCAGACGATGGTGAAGGATGTAATGGACGCGTTTGTTAATCGGAACGCTGAACTTGCCTTAGAGATTCGAGAACGTGATGATGAGGTCGATGAAATCTACGAAAGGATGCTCCACGAACTTCTCACTATTTTATGTGAGCACCCGAAACTCATCGAGCCGGGTATTAGTCTTTTACTCCTCTTCCGGCATTTAGAGCGCGTCGGGGACCTCGCTGCAAATATCAGTGAAGAGGTCTATTACCTCGTCAAGGGTGATGTCATCCGACATTCAGACACCCCTTAAGTGTTGATATGTCCAATATCAACACCCCTCCACACCAACCTCCAATCCAAATGCTGCGTTATGAGTCGCTCTCTGTCGGGTAAAAATGGACATCCCGTTGTGGAAAAGGTATCTTAATCCCATATTCCTTAAATTTTCCCCAAATCATAAAATGGAGATCGCTGGCAATATCAAAACGGTGAGTGGAATCCGGAATCCACGCCAATAACTCAAAATTTAAGGATGATTCCCCGAACTGAGTAAAACGGATGAAAGGAGCCGTAACATTGGGCATCTCAAGATTCGGTTCTTTAATCACTTCAGGGTGATCATGTGCTGTTTCAAGGAGTGCTTTTTTGACGACTTCTATGTCCGAACTGTAGGACACACTTACCTGAATACGGAGCCGGAACAAATTGTTTGCATGTGTGAGGTTATGGACCGACTCTGTAATCAGTTGAGAATTCGGAACAATGATCTCCTTTTCATCAAGCGCGGTGATGATCGTTGAACGGAGATTAATGCTACTCACTCTACCAAATGTGTTAAGTTCCATAATCTCCACTAAGTCCCCTATTTTGATGGGTCTCTCAAAAATCAGAATAAACCCTGCAATTAGGTTTGAAGCGATATTTTGTAAACCGAAACCGATCCCGATACTCAATCCACCGAAGATTATCGCTAAACTCGTGAAACTCACCCCGACGGCACTGAGGGCAATAAGAACTCCAATAGTGATAAGCGTAAAATGAATAAACCGGAGCAAGATAAATTGCGTATGTCTTTCAATTTCAAACGCTTGTAGTACCTGCCGCCTCAGCACCCATTGGATGTAGTTAGAAAAGATAAATATTCCGAAGACAATCACGAACGCATAAAAAAGTCTCGCCAACGTTAAGTGATCGCCATCTTCAGGTACTTCAATCGGGGTCTTCTCTTCAGACCCAAGAGTTTCAACAGGTTTTTTATTGGGTTGAAACAACTGCGAAAGTGGGTAATGGAAGAGTCTACCGAGGAAACCTGTGTTAATTTCTGAAATCCTGAATGCCAGGCCAATGCCAACAATGATAATAATCAGGAGCAGCATCGCGAGGAGCCGGTTTTGAAGATTGTGCGACATCCTGAGCCGATTGAAAAGGCGGCGGAACCAGCGGTGCAAATAGCCTGCGCCTATTAGAACGGCTATTAAAATTAGGATAAACGTAGCGATTTGCTGAACTGTTATCTCTTCGCCTAAAATGTTTATAGAATTTTGAAGGAAATTCGCAATCTTTTCAATTAATTGATCCATGTTATACTATCTAACTCGTTGTGAGGTGTTAGCGAAAAATGTTGGCATCTTTGTGCAACCCTTTTGGGTTATCTGTTTAGCAAAACTGATATGTAAGTTCGCTAATCAATCGAGATCTGCTCAATTGAATGGACAAACAAAACATCATTCGCGCCTTCATAAGATCGCAATGTTTGTGCCAAGTTCTCGGAAACGAGATTTTCAGCTGTTACGCCCACTAAAGTCAAGTCAGCCTGTTCTGATCGGTGTGAGACCTCTTCCTCTAAAGCCTCCTTGCTGTCGTATGACACAGAAGTGACATTTTGCATTGAGATCGGGAGTCTACCTTCCTGCATTAGGGTCGAAAGTTTATTTGCCTCGCGTTCCGCGTCTCTGGAATCGGAGCAGACGAAGAGCCGGATTTCGGCACGTTTCCAATCTGGATGCCCGACAATTATATACGCCAGCAAAAGCATCATCGGCGCATTCGTCAAGCTGTCCTCTGTTACCCAAACATGGATAGAAGATTTGTAGCCGAAACGGTATCCTGTTGATCGTAGGATTAGGACGTTGAAGAGTGAATTCGCAGCGAGTTGAGACCCTTGCACCACCTCGTCAATCTCGTCAGCATTCTCTCGGTCAAACTCAAGCAAAATACAGTTATTCGGCAAGCCAGAAATGCCTGGCATCTGCAGTATTTGTGCCAGTGCGAGTTGGAATGTCGGGGAAATTAGGGAATCAACAAAAACACCTGCTCTGCTGACCTCAGTCCGTTTAATTAATCCATCAACTTTGAGACGTGCTTGGATTTCACCAGAAAACGAGTAGTCGCCGTGAAAGAGTCGAATAAAATGGCCGAACCCGTGTCTATGGCAGATCCAGCGGAGAAGATCGAAATGCCCGAGCCGCCGTTCCCCAAACCGAGTCACTGCGACAATGGACGGGCGCCAGCCGCCTTCAGATGAAATGACCCGACTTTTTTGCAAGGTCGTCTGTAGCCACCGGGTTAACTGAAACATTGCTCCTTGGAAGATGGCTGCTAAGTCGCGTTGCCCACGGTGACCGCGTCGGAGACCGAGATAGACTATCGCCATAAGCATAATTGAGATGAACGCGTATAACGCGCTTATCTGGATCATCAACACACCACACATCACTGTCCCTACAAGCGACAGGTACCAGCGAGAATGGAATGTGGGACGGTAGGACGGGTTGCTTGCAAAATGTTCTAAGAACGAGACTGCACAGAGTGCACCATAAGTTACCATGAAGAACATTGTCAAAATCTGTGCGATAAAGTCCAATTCACCGATGGCTACAAACACTATCGCTATTATACCGGACACGAGTGTAGCGTATATCGGTTCTTGTGTTTCTCCCCTACCTTTTCCCATAAGAAGGTTCAGCTTAGGGATAGGGAGTACATTGTCACGCCCAAGCATCTGCAGTGTTCTCGGTGCCACCATGATTGAACCGAGCGCGGAGGACAGGGCGGCTGCACCTAAACCGATATAGATTGAGGGACCCCATAGCGCGATCTTTGACATGATGAACTGGTCCTCAGCAAGTGCTTCAGGGGAGGCACTCTGGGCGAGCTTGATAGCGACAATCACATATACAGCCATGCCAGCGAGTGTTGCACTGATTGTACCCAGCGGTATACTCCGCCGCGGGTTCTGCAAGTCTCCCGATAGCCCCAACCCCGCGATCATGCCGGTGAAAGCGGGAAAGCATATTGCGAAAACTGTGCCGAAACTGGCTGGATTCTGAATGGTTGCTGTAAGATTAATCCCTATAGTTCGAACTTCTTCTTCTTGTTGTCCTTCCGCTAACAGGAACGGGGTATCGCCCAATAGGAAAGCGGCAATTGATGTAACGAGAAGTATGCATACCGCCCATAAAACTCGGACACCTACACCAGCCCCTTTCGTCAACATGAGTATAATCAGCAGGACAGTACAAGGGAGGCTTATTACACGCAGGTCCAGCTGCCACTCATACATGGTCGCAAGGAATTCATAAATAGGTTTAAATGCTTCCGCGAACGCGACGATATAAAAAGCGACCGAGATTGCTTGGGAAATATACAGGGCAACGCCTATCGTGCCTCCGATACTTTCACCGAAGGAACGACTGACAATGTAATACGCACCGCCACCTGCTACACGACGGTTCGTCGCAATTTCGGATACCGCCAAGACTGTCGGAATCGTTACTAAATGCCCAAGCATGATCACCATTAGGCTGCCCCAGAGTCCAACGTTGGCGACAGCATAACCGAACCGCAAGAAAAGAATCGCTCCGAGGATAGTGCTAATCGAGGCAAGGAACACAGGAGCAGTGCCGAAGCCATGCCCTTGTTGCGGGGGTGAGGTATTGATACCGCGTTCAGATCCGGTTTGTTGTCCAGGGTTTGAAGACATCGCCAGTTTTCCTTTCGTTTAGTAAAATTGGCACAGATAGCTTTACAAGGGCACTGACACCTTAAAAGCGGCTGATATGCGTTATTAGATGACTTGCCATGCTGGTTATCACGCATCAAGGTACGCGCTTATACATCTACAATGTAATTCGTAGTATAGATAAATACTTGTAATGCCAATTTTCTGTTAGTGGTTCACTATTATAAGTCACGGACCCACTTAAACGCAAGCCTAACTGAGTGGAGAGGCTAAACGTGATAGCAGGTTCTGCTGAAAACTGAAAGTTTTTAAAGCCAATTTGTGGCGTAAATTTTAACACTGTATTGAATTTCCGCCACCCGATAGACGAAAATGCCAACCATCGAAAAGTCGTCGGATCAAACTTCCTGAGCACAAGATCTTTATGCGGTTGGATATTCTCAAGAAAGCAACCGATACCACCTGATACACGGAGTGTGCCTTTCTCATAAATCGTTGGACGGATATAACTACCAATCTGCGATGTAAGCGCACTCCCTTTGGTAATGTCCCGCTCTAAATCTGTGAATGCCTCAATGCCAAAGGTTCGTATACGAAAACCGCCTTGGGCATGTGCTTTGGCGATTTCAGATAGTACTGTCCCTTCACCAGAAGCGCGCGAACTAAAAATACCCGCCCAACCATTAATTTGCCGAAGTGGGATGACAGCAGTTAGGCTGAGCGTCTGTGAGGCAGCACTGCCGTTCACACCGATGTCTACTGTTTTTACATCGCGCGGTAAATCAGCAAATTGGCAATACGCAGACATTGCCCCAAAAATTGAGAAGAGTATTGTAATTGAAAACACTCCCAACTTTCTGGTCAATATATTCACGGCATGCAGGACCAACGCCGCTGTTGGTTTATCCATCTGTTTCTTCATCTGGCACAAAAATTTACGGTGAACAAAGATTTATTTGGTATATTGTCTTTTGAGGCATCGAAAATATGCACATCTATGTGCATCAAGTCCTATAATATTTATCTTGAAATTTAGAGCCATTTTTTGAGTTTGAAATAGATAAACATAACAATACTAATGCTACCCATGATTACCAGGACGGCCGGGTAACCCTATTTCGCTTCAAGTTCAGGCATGAATTTGAAATTCATGCCATAAATACCGGCGATGAAGGTTATAGGAATAAAGAACGTAGCAACGATAGTCAATACCTTCATCACTTCATTCATCCTATGGCTAACGGCTGAGGTATAGACATCAAACAGCCCAGAAACAGCCGATCGGATCATCTCTAACATCTGAATCACCTGAATGAGATGATCGTAAACATCGCGGAAGTATCGATGTGTATTTTCGCCAAGTAATAGTATTTCATCCTCCAAAATTTCAATGAGAACGTCCCGTAACGGGAGAATTGGTCTACGTAGTAGCAGTTGTTCCGCTCTTAAAGCATTGACTTTTGCCAGAACTTCTGGTGAAGGGTCCGTCATGATCTCTTCTTCCAATACTTGAATTTGTTCATTAATTTCGTCGAGTACCATGAAGTAGTGATCAACAATAATATCTATTAGTGCATAAGCAAGGTAACCCGCTTGCATCCGCCGAATTCTGCCCTTTCCATTTCGGAGTCTATTTCGGATAGGAGTAAAAAATTCGCTGTAGTTTTCTTGGAGGGATATAACAAAATTCGTACCAATAATAAGACTAATTTGCTCTTTGGAGCCCTGTGAGGCTACAGCATTATAGTCGAGATTTTTGAGGATGATGAAAACATAGTTCTCACGAACCTCTATCTTAGGAAGTTGGGTTGGACTTAGCATGTCCTCAAGTAAAAGCGGATCGACACCAAAGCACTCCCCAATCTCTTCAATGATAGGTATCTCATGAATTCCTTCAATCTGAATCCATGTTACGGTTTCAGTATCTATAAAAGGCACGCACGCTTCAACTGTTTCGGCTTCCTCTTCCTGAAAGCGTGTTTCGTCATAATCAATGATCGTAATCCGAACAGGTTCCGTTGGCTCTTCGCCCGTATAAACAAGCGTTCCGGGGGGCTGCCCTACCTTTTGAATATATCTTTTAAATGGGTTTAACAATGGAATTTTCAACGCAACACCACCCAATAAGTTATGTTGACATAATAATCTAAGAAGCGAAATAATCCAAGTGAAGCAACGGGTATATATTATACGGCAAAAATCATCTTGTCAAGTTAAATCAGAGATGCTGCAATCTGCTTGCCAAGTGTTAATGGGCATAGGAAATCGGAGAAATCTTTTCTGTTAGCCTACGACTGAGTTCGTAAAAACATGCCTTAATTTGCGAAAAAAACGCATCTGTGGTATTGTAACACATCAGATTAGCACGCTTACCAAAAAGGGGAAATCATGGCGGTTCAGATTGCAATTATCGGATGCGGTGGGATGGCGAATGGTCATCTCAACGCCTATCTTACAATACATCAAACAGAGCCAGGGAAAGTCGAACTCGTCGCGATGTGCGATGAAGTCAAAGATCGGGCAGATCAATTCGCCGAGCGCGTCAAAGCGGTAACGGGTAAAAAACCAGCAGTATTTGATGATACGGATACGATGCTCGCAACTGTGGATTTGGATGGCGCAGACATCTGCACTTCGCACGCACACCATCACATCAACGCGATAAAATGCCTCAACAACGGTGTCAACGTCATGGTAGAAAAACCGATGGGTGTTACCGTCAAAGCGACCCATGCGATTATTAACGCCGCAAAAGCGAATGACAAAATCGCTGCGACCGCTGAGAATATCCGACGGATGCCGAGTCGCCGCACAGCGGAATGGTTGATGAACGAAAAACAGATGCTCGGTGATTTATGGACGTTTTCGGCACAGCATGCCAGTTATCGGGCACCGAATCCGGAAAGTGATTGGCACTGGCGACTTGACTTGACGCTCGGTGGCGGTGGTATGGTCATGGACTCCGGGGCACACTATTGTGATACGCTGCGCTACCTCTTCGGTGACCCGAGTACTGTGTATGCACGTGTTTGTCAGTTCGAGGACTTGCGAGTTACCAAGGCTGGAGAAATTGTTAAGAACGAACAAGAGGACACATGGGTAGCGACCATCAATTTCAAAAGCGGGGTCATCGGACTTTGGACGTGTACATGGGCAGCCATTGGACACAGTTTCAATCACGTCGTCTATTATGGGAGCGAAGGTTGTCTGCTTGACGATGGAGATATCTTCCACGGTCCA
>JAPPDN010000229.1 GCA_028824575.1 Candidatus Poribacteria bacterium
GCTGGCTCATCAATGGACACTTCGGGGTACGCCTCGGTTATACCACCTTAACCACGCTTGACACACTCTGGAGTGGCGAATTAGCACGAGGGTTCAGCTTCCGAAATTCCACAGGACAACTTGATTATGCTTATGTGACCGGCAGTGAATTAGAGCAAAATGTCCATTGGATCTCTGCGACCTTACGCTGGGGACGGAGTGATGTAGAACCCGAATCAACCGTCACGCCTCCAGAGGTTGTTAAAACCGAGGAGCCCCCAGCAGCTCCGATTCTGATGCCAGCAACGCTCACACCCACTGTAACGCCTCCTGAGACAATCGCAGTAGAATTACAACTTTCAGTGCCCACAATTTCACCCAATAACGATGGTATTGCCGATAACACGATTTTTCGCTTTGATCTCCAAGAAACTAAGAATTCGCAACCGGTCGCAAGTAGCACCTTAAAGTGGCAGTTGAACATCCGTGATGAATATACCGAAAGTATCTGGGAAAAATCTGGAACAGGCGTCCCTGCAGAAGGTATCGTCTGGAATGGCATCGCGAACACCGGTAGTCTGGTTCCTGATGGTAACTACGAGGTGCAACTGCATCTTCTTGACGCGCAAGGGAAACCGCACTTAAAAGATAGCGAGAAACTCGCAGTAGACCTCATTCCTACGACATTAGAACTCTTTGGGAAAACACCGACAACGGTCGGCGTGAAAACGTGGGATATGAGTCCACTCGCACATTGGAAACTTGAACTCTTTGACACGGCGAATACACTTGTTGAACAGTTGGAAGGAGAAGGCTCGCCACCTGAGGAAATCGCTTTAAGCAAAGTGACAGCGCAGCCAGCTGCGACTTACACTTGTAAGCTGCACGTTCAAGACATCGCCGGTAATCAGAGCACACAACAGGTGGAACTACAATTCGGTACAGACACTCAACCGACAGCACCAGCAACAACATCGACAGCAAAATTGACGTTGATGGTCGGTTCTTTTGCCCAACCCAATAATGCCGAAATGATGGCTGAGAATTTGGCGTGGATGTATCCAGATGAAAAGGTGCAGATATACACGGCTGTTGTTGACGCGAGGACGATGCATCGGGTAACGATTGGGGAATTTAACGCGCGAGCAGAAGCAGCGGATCTCAAGCAGCACATCCAAGAGACACAAGGCGTTGAACCGGTATTGATTACAGTTCAATAGCATGGCAGTCGGCTTTCAGTAATCGGCTGTCAGACTCGAACCGTTTTTCGTTTCCGTTGGCGAAGTTTCATGAAGATTAAAAAATTAATTCGGTAATTTATTGGCGAAGTCCGGTGCGGTTGCAAACCACACCATAGGTGTCAATTCAGGGGATCCCAGGCCCGGTAGGTTCGGTTTTGCGGTGTACACACCTGCCCCTGATAAGGGGGGTTTCTTGCGATCTGCATTCCTACAACTCCACAATCAGAACCTGATTTTTTTCAGAAATCTTATCACAAAAATCAAAAAAATCACAGAAATCACAGTTCAGACTTAATAAGACGAGAATCGAACGAAATATCCCTAAATTGACACCTATGGTGCGGTGTTTTTGCTGGGGTGTTTCTTCTAGGAAACCGAACCTACCGAGTTGAGAACATCAGTTTACATCGAATAGAATTCCGAAGCGTTTTCGTAAAAGAGCCTATTTTTCTCCGCATCTGACGCGTCTTCAACAGCCCATAAGAGCGCGTCTACCCATTCCTGATATGTCGCCGCCAGTGTGCAGACGGGCCAATCACTCCCGAACATTAATCGCTCATAGCCGAACGCCTCTATTAGATGCTGGATATACGGCTTGAGCTCCTCACGCGTCCAATTTTCGCTCGCGGTCGTCACAATCCCCGATACTTTGCAGTGGACATTCTCAAAAGCAGCGAGTTCACGGATATGGGTTGCCCATGGTTCAAATTGCCCACCTTTTATATCCGGTCCTCCGCAATGGTTAAGCGCATGCCGTACATCTGGTGTCGCCTTGACGAGTTCGATCGCCGCTGGCAGCTGCGTACTGTTCGCACAGAGTTCAAATGAGAGATCAAACTTCGTCAGCAATTTCACGCCGTTAATCAGTTCAGAACTCGCGTAGAACTGTGGATCGGGATGATGCCACGCCATCCGGCGTACCCCGACGACGAGTCCGAAGCCTACAAGCTGCGCAAGAATAGCCGCAGCGTTCGGTTTTTCCAACGGTGCTGCCGCCGCGATTGCCCCTATCATCCCATCCGTCTCAGCGATCTCTGTCAGCCACGCCACCTCTTTAACGACCTCCGTCTCAGCGGGATCCCCCTCAACGTGTACTGATTTGATAACGTTAAGGTCACCAATCGCCTCGCGATAGTCTTGCGCTGTATATCGTTTTGCCAACAGGTCAAAGCCTTCAAGCCACGGGTATTCCAAGTTTTCAGTATCCCAGAGGTGTTGGTGGGTATCTATTATTTTAAGCATCTATTTCTCCTCATTTTTTGTGGGTTAGGCACGTTTTCGCCTCAAAGTGTAGCACGGTATGGAATAGATGTCAAATTCGGAGGTATTGAGTTTTCAGCCTTCAGCAGTTAGTGTGCGTTTTTAATAGAGTTACCGAAAAATGATTTGAATTTCACGACAATATCCCGTATAATTCTCTTAACGCAACAGATACTTAATAACAGTAACAAAAACAAAATTCGGAGGTGTTTATCATGCTTTTAGGTCTGATTGACCCACTCTATATTATAATTATAGCACCGGGACTTGCATTGTCTCTATATGCGACGTTTCGTACAAAATCAACATTTTCAAAATACTCAAAAGTTGGTTCTCGTAGTGGATTGACCGGCGCACAAGCTGCCGAACAGATGCTAAGGAGACAGGGTGTTAGCGGCGTGCGAATTGAACGCTCTGGTGGATGGCTCAGCGACCACTACGATCCGGGTAAGAAGGCATTGCGATTGTCTAAGGATGTCTATGCCAGCCAGTCGCTTTCTGCAATAGGTGTCGCTTGCCACGAAGCAGGACACGCAATTCAAGACGCACATAATTATGGGATGCTAAGTCTGCGCACTGCCCTTGTACCCGCAACGAATTTTAGTTCAACTTTTTCGTATATTCTGATTATAGGCGGGTTTTTTCTCCACATGACAGGTTTGATATTCCTGGGTGTCTGCCTATTTTCAGTAGCGGTCGTCTTTTCACTAATAACGCTGCCTGTTGAATGGGATGCCAGCAGACGTGCAAAACTTGCAATGGACGAAGCGGGGATGCTTTCGCCAGAAGAGAATCGCCACGCCAGTAAGGTACTCAACGCGGCGTTTATGACGTATCTCGCAGCGGCAGTGACGAGCGTTCTTACACTGCTCTATTATCTGATACTGTCGGGGATATTGGGTGGCGACGAGTAAGATGGGGTAGGTGGCGCGGTTTGGCACCGCGCCTATTGGAGAGATTAAATCTCAAGCCTTGCTTTCGATATCGACACCGGGCCACTGATCGCTTTGCTCGGTAATGTCGACGACGATACCGTCGGGGTCTTCGACTTTGAAGGCGACTGAAGGCAGTTCGTCCGAATCGGGATCGTAAGGTTTGCTGCCGTCTAAGCCTTCCCAAGTAATCTCGAAACCGAGGTCTTCACACCGTTGTGCGGCTTCTCGCAAGTTTGGCACACGAACGCCGATGTGGAGGTAGTCTAACATTCCACCGACGTGTTCGGGACGTTCGGGACCGCGGTGTTGAAACACACGGAAATTGTGATAACCATCGGTGAGATCATAGCAGCCGTTCATCGTTGAGAACACGCTCAATCCGAGCGCATCGCGCCAGAAACGGATGCTCTTCTCCAGATCGGTCGTGCGGACACCGATGTGTACGAGTGTTGTTGACATAAGAGATTTCCTTTTGTTACGGCATACGGCGTATGCCTAATATTGCTATGTCAAGTCCCAAAGTTGAAGGGTACAAAGATCGCGAGCACAACTCGCTCCTACAACAAGAGGTGTGTGGTTCTGGGAATTGATACGTGAAATAAATATTATCGCCTATCATTTCAAACATGACAAAGCACGGCGGCGCGTGCCTACTGCTATAAACATGCCGCCCCTACGGGGCTAAAGAGGTTTGCCGCCGACACAGTTTCAGGACAGACTTTATCAGCATCAGGTTTCGGCGTGGTTGAGTGAAGGTTTAGATCCAGACAGCCGGTTCTCGGTTTTCTGCACGATGTTCGTAGAGCATTTTGACATCATCAGGGAAACTATCAAAAGTCTCACCCGGAATCGTGGCAGTATTGACACCGAAGAGTTCTAAATTTAACCACCACGGTGCGTATCTGACAACGACGGCAGTCCGTTTGCCTGCACTCGGGTTTTCTGCGTTGGAGTGCCAAATTCGGCTGTCCATGATAAGCACGCTACCGGCACCTCCAATGGCTTGCATTTCACCGTCAAGCGGGTTCCGGTCGCCGATACCGTCCTCTTTGCCTCTGGGGTTGCGAAGGTCTACATGCGTCTTAGGGACAATCCAAGTACCGCCGTTCTCGGTTGTAAACTCAGAGAGCATCCAGAGGGTCGTAATACCGATGACTGCGCTTGGGAACGGTTGTGGGATGTGCCACTTCTGGTTCAGATCATACGGGAAATCGGAGTGATACGCCCGCACTAATTCGTAATGCGGGGGACGAATCTTATACTCAGTCTGCGAGATACGGACCTGGGGTCCCAGTAGCTGCTGGATAGTAGCGAGCAGCCGCGCGTTCGCGAGATGCGCGGCAAACTTCGGCATGAAACTGATAACGTTGCGTTCCCATCTACCGTGCTCTTTGCTGAATTCGTTATAGTCCGCTTCTGAGGTTTCGACCTCATCACGAACCTCGTCAACGACATCGGCCGGAATAACGTCATCCAAGACGCACCAACCTTCTTCCTGCAACTGCGTAACATAAGGTTCAACTGTTTCTAACAAATTATCGGTTTCCATTGAAGCCTCCGTGCATGTTAAGAATCGCAACCGGTTTCTCGATCGCGGTTATAGCGAACTGCTGTTTTAATGAGGGGTGCAAGGCGCATCACCTTACCAAGGGAACCGCTGATACCAATTTCGCGTGTGGTTATGGCACCCATAACGTTGAGTTCGCCCGTCCAAAATTTGTGTGCCACATCGCCTGTCATAGTGAGTTCAACATCTGGCGTTGGGTTATCGGACATACCGCAGGTGATACTATATTCGCCATTTGCCGCTGTTAGCGTTATCGTACAATCAGGCACACTGTAGTTAAACTGGACGCTCAGCGTCAGGGATTTGAGTGCCTCTTGTGCTTCCGGTAGCGTTGCGATTTCTGCAAACAGTTCACTCATATAACTATAGAGTTGTTCCGATGTTTCAAATATAGCCATAGTTTGCGGTATAGCATACCGTAATAACATTTATAAAGTCAAGTAACTTTTTAAGAAAATTTTAGGTGACATAAAATGAAAAAATCAAACCCTTTAGAACGTATCTCCGAAGCATTAGGCGGTGAGCAGGGCTTAAGGCAGTTACGCAATGTCTTCGGCATCCCGAGTTTCTGCTATAAGTCGCCGATAGGATGGATCGACATCATCGCAGAGGAAAACCGTATTTTGCGTGCTTCCTTTAGTGAAGCAGCCCCATCATCTGGACCTACTTTCCCTCCAACGCTCCCTGTTCTCACCAGAACGATTAAATTGTTGGACATCTATTTTGCTGGCGGACCGATTGATTTCGCCGAGATACCGGTGCAATTAGCATACACCACAGAGTTCCAGCAGCAAGTTTGGAAGGCCCTTCAGCAAATTCCTTATGGAGAAGTGCAGTCATATCAATGGATCGCCGATCGGATCGGGCGGCCGAAATCGGCGCGTGCCATTGGAAACGCAGTCGGGGCAAATCCGGTATCAATCCTCATCCCGTGCCATCGGGTCATTAGGAGTAGTGGCGCATTAGGAGGCTACGGCGGTGGATTAGACCGCAAACGTCAATTACTAACACTTGAAGGTCACGATGCCGAAAAATTCAAGTAAGATACCCTCTCCACACAAAAGCACCAAAAACAGACTTCAGGAGTTTTAAATGACATCTCAGAAAAAGTTAGGGAAAGCCACGCAAGCGATCCATGCAGGTGAAAGACACCCCCCCGCCACCGAAAAAAGTGGGACCCCCCTCCTACCGCCTATCTATCAGAACAGTACTTTCCGGTTCACAACAGCCACTGAATGTGCGGAGGCGTTCCAAGATGAAGAAAGCGGTTATGTGTATACGCGTTGGGGTAACCCGACACAAGAGGTATTAGAAAAAAAACTTGCCGTACTTGAAGCAGGCGAAGCGGCACTCGCGACAGCATCCGGGATGGGAGCAGTGAGCATCGCCCTGCTTACGGCTTTATCTGATGGCGGACACGTCGTCGCTATGGAAAACCTCTATTCAGCGACGTTCCAAATCCTTAACGAAGATCTCCGACGCTTCGGCATTGAAACGACATTCGTTGACGCCACCGATCCCTCGCAAATTGAACGCGCCATCAGAAATGATACAAAAGTACTCTATCTTGAAAGTCCAACAAACCCGCTTCTAAAACTGATTGACCTACGGGCATCTGCCGAACTCGCGAAAGCACACAGCGTGACCACAATTATTGATAATACGTTCGCGACACCGTGTGGGCAGCAACCGATTGCCTTCGGTATCGATGTCGTCGTCCACAGTATGACGAAATATTTGAGTGGTACGGGGGCAGTGATTGCCGGTGCAATTGTCGGGCAAAAGGAATTTATTACGCACGCGAAAACAGGGGCACTGCGCAACTTCGGGGCAGTTATCAGTCCGTTTAACGCATGGCTAACGCTACACGGAATTACAACGCTGCCATTGCGATTTGCGCGGCACTGCGAAAACGCGATGCACGTTGCGGCGTTTCTGGAAACACACCCGGCAGTAGCATGGGTTCGCTATCCCGGTTTGCTGAGCCATCCGCAACATGAACTCGCTAAACACCAAATGGAGGCGTTTGGGGGGATGATCACACTGGAACTCAAAGATGGACGTGCCGCGGGCGAACACCTCGTCAATCGTCTTCAACGCTGCGCGCTTGCAGTCAGTCTGGGAGATGTACGGACCCTAATCTGCCATCCAGCGTCAACAACGCATTCACACGTTCCTGCCGAAATTCGTCAGCAGATCGGAATTACAGACGGTTTGGTCAGAATCTCTGTCGGTCTGGAGGACGTTGAAGACATTATCGCCGACCTCAAGCAGGCGTTAGAGTCCTGTGCTTCTTAGGGTTCGTATATAATTCTCATTGATATTATTTGACTGGTGCGTTGCCTCTTTATGCGGTTCAGGAAATATTGTGATTAGTTTCTGATACGCTGCTATTGCGAGATCCGTATCACCGTTGTCCTCATAAATTTTTCCGACCGAATATTGTGCCATCCGTCGAGTGTCATAATCGTAGGTCGCATTATCCGCCACTTTTTGAAACGCATCAACAGCAGCTGTTATATCCTTGTTTACAAGGGCGATTTGTCCGATGTAAACCTGTGCGTTAGCGGCATTTTCGTTGCGTGGGAAAAGTTCGATCCCCTTTTCAAGTTGGGCGATGGCTTCGTCATACTTCTCAAGTCTCTCATAAGCCCATCCCATGTAAAAGTAGGCATCCTGCCCGGCTTTGGTGTCCGGAAAGAGGTCAATGACCTTTTGGTAGCCTTCAAGTGCCTCCTGATACTTGCCCTCCGCCAGATAAGACTGCGGAACACCAAAACTTGCCAAGGGTGCAAGATCCGGATCCCCGGAATCAACGACGTTTGTGAATTCAATGCGCGCGTTTTCGTATTCCTGCTTCTTGAGGTAAATCTCACCAGTAACATATAAAATCTGATAGAGCAGCGGACTATCGCTGAAGGGTACTCGAAGGATGTCAAACTGTGCGAGGGCATTGTTCAATTCATCTTTCCCATAGTAGCACATTGCCGTATTAAACTGCGCTTGTTCCGAGAGCTCACTGCCGGGGTATGTGGCGATTAATTGATTGAAAAGCGCGAGTGCGCGGTCGTAGTAGGCATCAAGGGATTCAAGTGTGCCAATCTTTTTTAAGTCCTCAGCAATCTGATAAGAGGCGAAAGCGATAGCGTACATCGAGTCGTCCGCCCACTCGCTGTCCGGATAATTGTTGATGAGTCGTCGGAAGAGCGCGAACGCCTCTTCATCGGTGCGTGGTCGGGTGGCGAGCTGGTAGATCGCATCATCTGCCCATAGGCTGTCAGGATAGTTCTCGAAAACTTCACGGTACGCGGCTCGGACTTTGCGCAAACGGCTTTTATCGGGACTATCAATCTGTACTGGCGGTGCATCAAGTTGCTTTGCCGCTGTCCACGCCTTGTCTGCGTTGTCGTAGTAGTCCTCATAACTGGTGTTGTTCCCGGTGACACGCCCGAGCCAAAACCCACCAGCGAGTGCAAGCAGAACGCAGATTTCTGCGATTATGAACTTCTTCATTTTTTTTCTCCTTACCAAGTATTGATTCTAAGTATGTTAACAAGACTTCCAAAATATGTCAAGCACAGCGTACACAAGTTTAGGGCTCTTTAGTCTTCAGTTTTTCAGTTCGATTGCTTTATTCTCCCTCCGATTCATGTCCGGAATCCGTCATGACCTTTTTGCGATTAATAAAGATTCCCGCTTTCTTCTCCTCAACAACGACCATAACCCCTTCAGGCTCCTCATTGCCGCGATCACGCGCTGCAATCATATAGCCAAACCTGTCGCCTGTTTCAAAACGACCTGCCTCCAAGTCAACAACACCACCACTGATCCCACCATTCAAATCAAGGCTCACTCTATCGTGTGTCTTGCTAATGTGGAATCTCACAGTTTTACCGCTGTTCGCTGTGAGGTCCCCAAGGTTAAGACCTTCACTCAGTTTAATGTGGGGGCCATCTTCAAGGATTGAGATGTCAATCTTGTCGCGCGTGTCAACCTTGTCGGGTGCCTTACCTCTGGCCATGCTGATAGATGGATCGCCCGTGTCACCCGCGAAAAAAAGACGGATCTCGTTGGTGCCATTCTTCAGAATAATTTCAGAACATTCGATAGTGTCAAAACGTGTGACGTTATCCTGTGCCGCCACCCCGCGGTCAGCATTCCCAACAAGGTAGGCAACGCCGGCAATCAATAAACCAATAACCAAGTATGTGATGCGTTCAAGTATACGTTTCATACGATCATACCTCCTATCAATTTCATTAAAAAATAAATATTTGCAATCGTTAACGCTGTTGACTATTTTGTTCACTTTACTGTAGCAAGTTTCGTGCCGATTTGGATAATATCGCGCTGATGGGAGTCTTTGGACAATACCCGCGAAGCCCTGCACAAAATAGGGCATACATTATCATCCACTGCACGAAATGGGGCAGATTTGTGAGACAATCGGAAGACCGCGAGCCCAGTTCGCTCCTACATAGACATATCAAGATTTAACGTTCACCCTTAGCGGAAGTAAACGCTCCCAAATTTCCTTGACAACATAAAGGTAGTTTGGTACAATGGATAAAAGACGATACTCGCCTTTGCTTATTAGAAAGGCATAAGATATTGATAAAATTGTTAATAATGATAACAAAACTTAATCAAATTGCTTTGTTGCAACGACCTTTTCGATAGAGGTCATATCATAAAGAGAGGATTACTGTGCGTAAATTTTTGTTTCGCGTTTTTGCGTTAGTTTTAGCGGTTTCATTAGTGACACCACTACTTGCAGACAATCACGAGAGTATCTTGGACAAAGTTAAAAACAGGGGAAAATTAGTCTGTGGCGTACACGGCGGTTTACCAGGATTTGGTTTCCTCGGTGAAGATGGTAAATGGAGCGGTTTTGACGCTGATTTTGGACGTGCAATCGCTGCAGCCGTTCTTGGCGATCCCAGCAAAGTTGAATTTGTGCCCTTAAATGCTGCCGAGCGGTTTACCGCACTTCAAACAGGCGAAATAGATGTCTTAATCCGAAATACCACATGGACGCTTAGCCGTGATGCTGAGTTGAGTACTGACTTCACACCACCGACATTTTACGACGGACAAGGCTTCATGCTGCCCAAATCCCTGAATATAAAATCTATTAAGGAGTTAGCAGGAGCAAGCATCGGTGTCACCGCAGGTAGCACAACCGAGTTAAACCTTGCAGATACGATGCGGTCTTTAGGGCTTGAATTCAATCCAGTTGTTTATGAGGATATTGACACCCTTTACAGTAGTTATGATGCAGGACGTGTAGATGTCGTTACCAGTGACAAATCTCAACTTGTTGCGCGGCGTAAGGACCTTAAAAACCCAGACGATCATACTATTCTGGATGCAACCATATCAAAAGAACCTTTAGGTCCTCTCACCATTCACGGTGATAATAAGTGGAATGATGTTGTAAGTTGGGTCGTTTATGCCACGTTCTTTGCCGAAGAGCACAATATTACGCAGAAGAATATCAAGACCTTAGAAACCGATAATCCGGAAATTAAACGTTTTTTGGGTGAATCCGGTGAAATGGGAAAAAAACTTGGACTTCCTAAAGACTGGGCAAAACAGATTATTGTAGCCGTTGGTAACTATGGAGAAATCTTTGAGCGTAACCTCACGCCCATCGGCTTGCCTCGGGGTGTTAATAAACCGTGGACGCAAGGTGGTTTGCTCTACGCAATGCCGTTCCGTTAGGTTATATATTGTAGGATGTGCTGGGATCTATTCCCCAACACATCCTACAAGACATCCAAGTTGATAAAGTGCCAACGTTAATTTAGCCGAAAAAACCCGTAAAGTTAAGACAAGTTTTGTGCCTCAACCGTACCTACCAACTGACAACTTCCAAGTATAGATGAATAATAATACACATAAGGTCACACCAGATAAAATCCCATTCTATCGAGACGTTCGGTTTCTGAAAGTATTTTTTCAGATACTTTTCCTAATCGGCATCATTCTGTTAGCAGGATTCCTCTACTCGAATATGTTGAATGGACTCAAAAAACAGAATTTAGCTCTTAATCTATCCTTTTTAGGGAGTGAAGCAGGATTTGGAATATCTGAAGGGATTGCGTACGATCCTTCAGAATCATATCTCAAAGCATTTTGGGTTGGTGTCGTCAACACAATAAAGGTAAGTATCATAGGGATAGTATTTGCGACGGTATTAGGTTTCATCTTTGGAATTGCTCGGTTATCCAGCAATTGGTTAATCCGAAATATTGCTGCTGTCTACGTAGAGATTTTTCGCAATATTCCGCTGCTACTACAGATTTTCTTCTGGGCTGCGCTAACGCGTTCGCTCCCTACGGTTCGCAACAGTATTATAATATCCGATAGCATAGTTTTAAACGTGCGTGGCATATACTTTCCCTCATTTGAACCGGGTTCTGGATTTTCCGCCTGGTTGTGGTATCTGCTTGTCGGAGTTATCTTAGCGGTAATCGTTGTTTTGGTGCTTGCAGTATTCCGGCATTTCGGACAACTGAGTGAACCTCAGCATACAGACCGTCCTTCCTTCATCTCTAATATAACCTTTGGCGCGAAGTGGGCTGCCGCGCCTACTTTTTTGATAGTCGCAATCGCAGGACTGTTTCTAACATCAGAAGCCCCATTTGTAGTAAACCGACCTGTGCTTCAAGGGTTTAACTATGTCGGTGGGATGAACCTTACACCAGAGTTCTCCGCACTCTTAATTGGGCTCGCTGTCTATACAAGTGCGTTTATTGCCGAAGTTGTGAGAAGCGGTATACAAGCCGTGGTGAAAGGACAACGGGAAGCAGCCAGAGCAGTTGGCCTAAAAGAATCGCAGGTACTACGATTAATTGTCATACCCCAAGCGATTCCAATTATTGTGCCACCGCTTACCAGTCAATATCTGAACCTTGCAAAGAACTCCAGTCTTGCCACTGCAATTGGTTTCCCGGAACTACTTCACATCGGACACACAATGATGAATCAGACGGGGCAATCCATTCCTATTTTTGGGATGGTCATGGTAAGTTATCTCATCATGAGTCTAACGACATCCGCCTTCATGAATTGGTACAACTATAGAATCACCCGAATGGGTCGATCAAGGTAGCACTGAAAAGGAAGCAGAAAAGTGGAAAACATTGCGATTACACAAGAAGTCAAACCACCAAATACATCAAAAAGTCCGCTGAAATGGTTACAGGATAACCTTTTTAACACATGGTATAATACCATTTTGACTTGTTTAGCACTTGTGTTTCTGTTCTTTGTTTTCAGGGGAGTTTTGACTTGGGTGTTTACACAGGCAAAATGGGAAGTCATCCCTGCTAATCTGCAAATACTGATGATCGGTGCTTATCCGATAGAACAGGCGTGGCGGATATGGATAGTCCTTTATACTTTGTTCGTGTTGTTAGGACTGAGTGCGGGCGTATGGAAAGGTTTGGTTCTCCGCATTTCAACTGCTATTGCAATTTTTGGACTGATTTTACTTCTTATACCTTTGGATATTGTTAAAAATAGTGAAACTGAATCTGCTACACTTGAATATAATCTCAATATTATCTATCTCATGTTTTTCAAGAGGAGATGGTTATTAGGTGGCTTAGCACTCTTTGTCGTCAGCTTCTTTCTCGGACGCGATAGGAATGAATTGAAGCGATGGGTCATCGGTGGATGGGTTCTCTCCTTTCCGTGGACGATGATAATGCTACACGGATTTGGTGAAAATACCGTCTCCACAACAAATTGGGGAGGACTTCTCTTAACG
>JAPPDN010000073.1 GCA_028824575.1 Candidatus Poribacteria bacterium
CCACCCCGCGAACGCCCTTGCGCCCTACGATGCGTATTTCTACGAGGAAGCGCTCCGACCCGAACACATCCCCGCATGGACGCGCCTACGCTCCCAGATGCAAGTACCACTCGCGACAGGGGAATCCCTCTACACACGTTTTGAGTTTTTGGACATCATCGCAGGACAGGGTGCCGATATTATCCAACCGGACATCTGTGTCTGTGGGGGATTGTTAGAGATGCGCAAAATCGCTGCGATTGCCGAAGCGCACTACGTCAGTGTCGCCCCTCATAATCCGATGGGACCGCTTGCAACGGCTGTCAATGTCCACTTTGCCGCTGCAACCCCGAATTTCAAAATACTTGAATATCTCCTACCAACCGAGACGGAATGGAACGCTTGGGTAGACGAGCCTTACCTACCGAAAGACGGCTATCTGGAATTACGGGATCGTCCGGGTTTGGGTGTAGAGGTGAACGAAGCAGCTATCACTGACAACGAATACATCCATTGGCAGCGCACGTGTCCCATCCGTCCGGATGGTTCGACAGGTTATATTTAGGGCGGGGTTGGCTGAGAAAACATTTGACGGAAACTGGCATCGTGTGTACAATTTACCTGCGAATAATCGGGGCTTTTTCAATAAAGGAGACGTATATGACTCCCAAACAACGATACCTTTTTGATTTAACAGGGTACATCCACCTCAAAAACGTCCTCAGCGATGAAGAGTTGAAAAATGCCCAAGATGCGGTTGAACGATGCGTTCAAACACCGGAGGACGAACTCCCGCCCGGTATTAGTTATGGGGGTGGTGGCTATTCCAACGGCTTTTCGTTCGACAAATCGCTTGAGGCACTCACACTCCATCCGAAAACATGGCCAATTGTGAAGGAACTTACCGACAATAAACCCCGTTTTAATCGAGGCAGCCTCGTTGCCAAGCGACCAGAGCATGATCAGGTTATCGGCAAGTTGCACTGTGCGCGTGAAGATTGCGGTTGGCAGACGCGCCGCTATGCCGTCAAGGACGGACAGGTTCACTGCAACGATTTCGTCGTCTTTTTCTATTTCGCCGATGTCTATCCAGGGGACGGCGGCTTAGTTGTATTACCAGGTTCCCACAAAGCAAACTTTGAACGTCCAGAGGGGTTCTTTTTTCCAGATCCAGAGAATCCACCCGATGAACTTCATCCTGCGTTAGTTAATGTGACAGCACGCGCTGGCGATGCCATTGTCCTCTCCGAACTGCTGACGCACGGGGTTCTCATCTGGAAACCGAAAGACCGATGTCGGCGGTTTATCATCTTGCGTTACAAAACACAGTTTTTTCAAGACACCAAGGGACCTCGAGACCCGTTTCCGCCGGAGGTGATGGAACGACTCTCCCCTGAAACCATTGAACTCGCGCAATCGGCATCTTACACGCATATCAAAGACATCGTCAAAAGTGAACATGTCCAACTAACCTAAAAGGAACGGAAAATGACCCCAGAACAACGGTATCTGTTTGACGTTACAGGCTATTTGCACATCGAAGGGGCAGTCACAGGGGATGCACTCAAGGCGGCACAGGCGGCAGTAGATCGGTATATCCACATGCCGCTTGATGAACGTCCCGAAGGATTCACGACACGTCCGCGCGACTTAGAACCCGGTAAAGGCGGTAGATATGAGCACGGATTCGCTTTTGACCGTTCTCTTGAGGCGATGACGGTGCATCCGGCTATCTGGTCCCTTGTCAAAGAGTTTACCTTCGATAAACCGCGGTTTGTCACTGGCACGCTCACGCTCGAACAGCACAATCCGGACAGGCAACCGATGGGTACAAATCCGGCAGGTTTGCACTGTGCCCGTGAGGGACGGCACTGGCTCACCCGCTACGAGGTTCAGAATAACCAGATCTACTGTAACGATTTCGTGGCGTTTTTCTACCTGACCGACGTTCAACCCGGCGATGGTGGACTTATCGTCATCCCAGGCTCACATAAGAGCAAATTCGAGAGACCTGAAGACCTTCTGACACCGGGGTCCGACGGTATTGATCCCGAACAGGATGACGTTTTTACCAATCTCACGCCAAAAGCGGGTGATTTTCTCGTCATCTCTGAACTTTTGACCCATGGTGTCTTACGATGGAAACCGAAAGATCGGGACAGACGTTTTCTCATTCTCCGCTATCGTCCGCAATACGATGGTAAGCAAAGTCTACCAGAGAAAATCGTTAACCGTTTAACACCTGAAGTCCAAGAACTGGTGCAAACGGCATCTTATGGACATACAAAAGAGATTGTCAAACAAAATGTTGTGCAGTTGACAGTTTAGTAGAAACCTTTTACCGCAGGAGCAATCTCCTGATCTCAACAGCGACACGCAATGGAGGAACCCAATGGGAACACAATATCGCGCTTGTATCGTTGGCTGTGGCAGAATGGGTGGTACAATTGATGAAGAGGTCCGTGCGACACCACACGGCGCGTTACCCTATTCGCACGCCGCAGGATATACTGCTTTTGAGCGGACAGACCTTGTCGCCGCTGCAGATGTAGTCGAAGACAAGGCACAATACGTCTGCAATAAATGGGATATCCCGAAGTACTACTTAGACTATCGTGAGATGATTGTCGAAGAGAAACCGGATATCGTCAGTATCGCCACGCGCCCTGGAAACCATGCCGAGATTACAGCATTCGCTGCGGAAAACGGCGTGAAGGGTGTCTATTGCGATAAACCGCTTTGTGCCTCTATGGAAGAGGCAGATGCCATGGTAGAGGTATGCGAAAAACACAATGTCAAATTCAACCTCGGCACCCAGCGGCGTTACACGCCGGGATACATCAAAATGCGTGAAATCCTCGAAAGCGGTGAACTCGGCGAGAGGCGTTCTGTTATCGCCTATAGCGGTGGTGCTGCGCTCTGGGGATACACGCACGCAGCGGACATGCTTCTCTTTTTGGCAAGCGATTCCCCAATAGAATACGTGCAAGGCAACGTTGCCGTCGATGATGCTGATTTCGAGGACAACCGCACGGAATCCGATCCCGGTATCGTAATGGGATTTATCCGTTTTGAGAACGGTATTAACGGCATCAGCATTCCCGGCACAGCTTATGAATTCGAGGTGCACTGTAGCGAAGGCACAGTTCGTGCCCTCAATAACGGACTCGGTTTCCACCTTCGCAAACGGCAAGGGCAGTTTAACGAGATTCTAGAAACGCAATTCCCACCTTATGAACGGAAAAGTGGGACCGTCGGTTGTATTGAAGACATCGTTGATGCGATTGAGACCGATACTGAGACATGCGGTAATATTCATCTTGCACACCGAAGTACGGAGATGGTCTTCGCAATCGTTGACTCACAACGGCAGCAAGGCAAGCGGGTGACGATGCCGATGGAAAACCGAGGGCTCTATCTTGGAAGGTGGTAACCCGATGTTGAAAAACCGTCAAAAAGCAGGAGGTACACGCCGTGGGTTTGTTATCCTCGGTGGTATTGTAGGTGTAATGTTGCTGTTGAACTACACAGGGACTGTACCGAGTGACGATCAGACGCGTCCAGCGAGTACACGCTACGAACACCGTACACCCAGCCGAGATGGGATCGGCAAAATCTATATGGGACGCGAAATCTCGCACGTGATGGGACATCTCGCTGCAGGATGGTTAGAACGTCCAGAACGTGAACGTGAAGAGATGCCGAATCGCCTCATTGAAATGCTGAAACTCAAGGAGGGAGATGTTGTAGCGGATATAGGAGTCGGTACGGGGTACATCGCTCGGCGGATCTCACCGAAAATCGGTAAGACAGGGATCCTCTACGGGGTTGAAATTCAGCAGGAGATGCTTGACATCCTTGCTGAAAAAATGGCGGAAGAAGGGATTACCAATATCAAAGGGATATTAGGCACGATTACCGATCCGAAATTGCCACCGAACGCAGTCAATTTGGTGATTATGGTAGATGTCTACCATGAATTTTCGCATCCTTATGAGATGATGCAGAACATCTGCCGTGGTCTCAAAATAGGGGGTAGGGTTGCTTTTGTGGAATATCGCTTGGAAGATGACAATGTGCCAATCAAACGTTTACACAAGATGAGCGAATTGCAGGTGATTAAGGAAGCAACGCCGCATCCACTTTCTTGGGTAGAGACGCTCGACGGTCTACCGTGGCAGCATGTGATCATTTTTGAGAAGGTTGCGGAATAGTAGCGAAATATGTTTATAATTTACCTACACCGAGTGATACAAGCAACATCACCTCTATGGTAGGACAGGTTCATACTCAATTACCGCTGCTATCGCTGTAAGAATCAAGCTCATGATTGACTGAGGGACTTCTCCTATCTTCCGAACAAATCGCAGTGTATCAATACCGCGTAGTTGTAATGTATCAACTGCAGAGGTTTTTGTGAGACCGCCTACGAGCTCTGGGTCTAACCTTACGTGCCAAACGTTACCGACAAAGGATTCCTTCCACTCTGTTATAGGTGCGACAAACCGGATAGGCAACACACCTATATCGTCAGAACTCACAACAACAATTGGGCGCGTCTTACGATTTTCTGCACCAAGTGTTGGATTAAGGTCAGCTAACCAGATTTCACCGCGCCTCGGATTCATCCACGAAATCTCCTGTTTGCCACTCAACGCGTTCATCTGCTGTCTGTTCATAATAGGCTTTCATCTGTTCTGCCTGTTCTGATAGTAACTGACGACGCTCATCCACAGAGAGGCGCAGGAACGCCGCTTGAGGTGATTGCGCTTCCGCTGCTGTTAAGGCAGACAGCAAACGATACACTGAGGGCAATTTGTTTTTTGGCAACTTAGCAACCAGTTGCTGTACTTGAGCGTATGTGATTGTTTTCATTTTCTTCTCCTTATGTTATAATTCAAGGAAACTCACAACAAACAAATTGAAATGTGTCGGTGTTCTCACAACAGAATGTTCTTAGAATTATACCACGTCTTCTATAGTGTATCAATAAAAGCCACATGTCTCTATGAGAAGAAATATTTGACAAAAACGCAAACGCATCGTAAAATATAGCAACATTGCTAAACTTTTCGCTTAACGAAACGTCACAATTGCCAAACCTGATATAGCACGTTGCAGCTTGTGTTCTTGAGCAAACTGTAGACGACAACGCTGAAAAGGGAGAGAATTTCTGTGAAAATCGCTAAAAGTTCAATTCCACTATTAGCTACGTTGGCGTGTTTCTGCTTCGCTGTGTTCGGACTATCCACGGTATCTGCGGACCATCACGAAACACCACAAGCCACCGTGAATTATAATCTTGACATCCGTCCGATTCTTGCGGACAATTGCTTCGCCTGCCACGGACCAGATGCCAAGACCCGACAAGCTAACCTTCGACTTGACACGAAAGCGGGCGCGTTCTCTGAACCGAGCGGATACCCTGTCATCGTCCCCGGCAAACCTGAAGAGAGCGAACTCCATCTCCGTATCGTATCCGATGACGATACCTATCGCATGCCGCCCGCGGACTTCAACAAGACGTTGACACCGGAGCAGATAGAAGCCGTTACGCAGTGGATTCGCGAAGGCGCGAACTGGGAAGAACATTGGGCATTTACCACACCCGTCCGCCCAACGCCACCTACTGTCAAGAACAAAGACTGGGCGCGAAATCCGATTGACGCATTTATCCTCTCACGCCTTGAAAAAGAGGGGCTAACCCCTGCCAGTGAAGCGGATAAACGGACACTCATTCGACGCTTAAGTTTCGATCTTACCGGTCTACCGCCGACGCGCGAAGAGATTCATCAATTCCTCGCAGACGATTCACCTGACGCTTACGGAACACTGATTGATGCCTTTATGGCGAAACCGGAATACGGCGAGCATCTCGGTCGCTTCTGGTTAGATGTCGCACGGTACGGTGATACCCACGGACTCCATTTGGATAACTACCGCGAAATGTGGCCCTACCGCGATTGGGTGATCAACGCATTCAACAAAAATATGCCGTTTGATCAGTTTACGACTGAGCAGTTAGCAGGGGACCTCTTACCGGAACCGACGGTTGATCAACGCGTCGCTACCGGTTTTAACCGATGCCACGTCACGACAAGTGAGGGCGGTTCAATTGATGCAGAATACTACGTCCGATACGCTATCGACAGAGCCAATACCACTTCGACCGTCTGGATGGGATTAACCGTAGGGTGCGCGCAGTGCCACGACCACAAATATGATCCGATTACACAGAAGGAATTCTATCAACTCTACGCCTATTTCAACAATATCACTGAAAACGCGATGGACGGCAACCGTAAGGATTCTCCCCCGGTTGTGAAGTTGCCGACACCAGAGCAGGAAACGGAACTCGCAGCGTTTGATGCACAGATCACTGAGTTAGATGCCCAAACCAAAGCACCTATCCCCGAACTCGATGCGACACAAATCGCCTGGGAAAATAGGATGCCGCGCTGGACAACGCTCAAACCGACATCCCTTTACTCAAAAGGTGGGGCGACACTCGAAGTTTTAGAGGATAACTCCATATTAGCCAGCGGCACCAATCCCGAACAGGAAACCTACGAGGTCATTGTAGATCTGCCACCCGGCAAATGGAGCGCCGTGCGATTAGAAGGTATCAAGCACGAATCCTTGCCGAAAGGTGGGATCGGTAGAAGCAGTAACGGCAACGTTGTCTTGACCGACTTCGCGCTCTTCATTGCACCACCTACAGCAGAAAGTGATGATTCTCCGGTAGCGGAAAGTAGCGACACCGACGCCGACACTGAGACGCAAACGGAAATTGAAGATACTGGCGCAGAAGCCGGAAGCACACCAGATGCTGATACCGACACCGAAGCACAAGCGGAAAGCACAACTGCTGATACCGAAGCACAAACGGAAAACGCACCTGCTGATACCGACACCGAAGCACAAGCAGCAGACACTCCTGATACTGATGCAAGTGTGGAAAATGAAACCGAAAATATCGATGCAGCCGATCCGTGGACACCTGTTCAAATCGTGCAGGCGTGGGCAGACCACGAACAGACCATGGGTGAAGACAATCTTGATGGTGTTATTGCAAACGCAATTGACGATAAATCGGAAACCGGATGGGCACTCGACAGAAGAAACGAAAACAGACAAGCCATCTTTCTTGTTGCTGCACCGTTTGGCACGGAAGGCGGCAAGTTGAAAATCCGGCTTAAACATGAGTTCGACCTGCGGCAGAAGCAGCTCGGACGTTTCCGACTTGCCCTCACAGATGCAACAACTGTTTATCCCATCGGTTCCAAGATAGGATTAGGAAACTGGCACGCTGCGGGTCCATTTACAGCAGAACACGGTAACCTCGCCTTCTATCAGGTTTATGAACCCGAAACAAAGACAGTCAACACAGGCGACACGTTTGAGGTCAACGATAAAACCATCAAATGGGAACAGCAGAACCACTGGGTTGACGAACAGGTACATAACGACATCGTCGGCGAAAACAGTGCCACCTATCTCTTCCGAAACATCTCCTCCGTTACCCAACAGAAAGCACTCCTGTATATCGGGAGCAACGATGCGTTGAAAGTCTGGATGAATGGCACCGAACTTCTTGCCAAAAATGTCCAGCGAGATGCCGCTGCTGACCAAGAGCAGATGCAAGTGGAACTCAAACCCGGTAACAACACGCTACTCCTGAAAATTGTCAACTACTCAGGTCCCTCTGGTTTCTACTTCCGTATGGAGAGTGCACCGCCGATGCTACCCGCGAACATTGTAGATATTGCTGGCACGCCTCGCGGTGAACGTGAAATCGCACAGAAGGATCAAATTCGGGATTACTATCGAGCAAACATCACGCTTGACAAGAGCGTCAACGAAAATGCACTCCGCGCATTCGCGGATTTGAAAGCGGTTGTTGCTGACTTAGCAGAGACCCGACAGAAGCGGAACACGCTGGATGGTTCGCTAACGACGACGCTTGTGATGCAGGAGCGGACTGAACCGAGAGGTGCTTACGTTTTGGCACGTGGTGAATACCAGCATCCAGGCGAACAAGTTTACCCGCAAACGCCAGCAGTGCTCCCTGTGATGCTGGAAGATACAACACCGGATCGTCTCGGTTTTGCAAAGTGGTTGCTATCACCGGAACATCCACTTACCGCCCGTGTTGCGATCAATAGGTTCTGGCAAGACATCTTCGGCACTGGAATTGTAGTAACAGCGGAGGACTTCGGTACACAAGGCACACCGCCAGTGCATCCCGAACTCCTTGATTGGCTGGCAACCGAATTTATTGCCTCTGGCTGGAACGTGCAAACGATGCTGAAATTGATGCTTATGTCAGCAACATATCGGCAGAGTGCAGAGGTCACACCTGAAAAACTGGAACGTGATGCGGACAACGCCCTGCTCTCTCGCGGCACAAGGTACCGACTTGATGCCGAAACAGTACGTGATAACGCACTCGCGCTCAGCGGTTTGTTGTATGCCAAAATTGGGGGTCCGAGTGTTAAACCGCCACAACCGGACGGTCTCTGGAAAGCTGTCGGGTTTACGGGATCTAACACCGACACGTTTGTTAAAGATACCGGTGCCGATAAGGTGTATCGTCGGAGTCTCTATACATTCTGGAAGCGTACTGCACCACCCCCACAAATGAACATTTTGGACGCGCCGTCACGTGAAGCCTGCACAATCCGTCGTGAACGTACGAACACGCCGATGCAGGCGTTAATGCTGATGAACGATCCGCAGTTCTTTGAAGCGGCACGCGCTTTCGCAGAGCGCACGGTGAAAGAGGGTGGTGAGACAACGGAAGACCGTATCGCTTACCTCTTTGAAGCAGCGACTGCCCGACTCCCGAAACCGAAAGAGGAGGCACTGCTACTCGAAACATTCCAAGCACACCATCGGGAATTGGCAGCAAATCCAGAAGCAGCCAAAGAACTGATCACTGTCGGCGAATCGAAACCTGATGAAACTTTAGATGCAGTCGAAGTCGCTGCATGGACGATGATTGCAAATCTTATCCTTAATCTCGACGAAGTCTTGAATAAGGGATAATTACATCTAATGGGCGCAACCTTCGGGCTGCGCCCACTATAGGCTTATTCTGATGAAGACCCTGAAATATTTGTACACGCTGCTTGTACTTCCCATTACTGATTTGCTTAATCGTTCAGCGAATGCGTACGTGAAGATACCGGACCCCAACTTAGCGACTGTAGTCCGCAAGGCACTCCGCTTGGATTCAAACGCTCGTATCCCGCTAAAGAAGTTTCAAGCATTAAATCATCTGGATGGTAATAACAGTGAGATACGCGATTTAACGGGTTTGGAAAAAGCCATCGATCTAATTGAATTAGATATCTACGCGAATCAAATTGAGGATATCACACCGCTTACTGGATTAACACAGTTAAGAGATTTAGATCTGTCGGCTAATAATATTACCGACATCACCCCACTTGTCGGACTCACGCAGCTGAAACACTTATCCCTCGGCTATAATAAAATCAGCGATATTACACCACTCACTGGGTTAAAACAGCTGAAAGACTTAGGGCTTGGAAAAAATCAGATCAGTGATATTACACCGCTCGCTGAATTGACACAAATCACAGAGTTGGGACTCTGGGGAAATCCACTCAGAGACATTACGCCGCTCGCTGGATTAACACAGATGAAATTGTTGAACATCCGGCAAAATAAAATCAGCGACATCACACCTCTATCGGAATTAACACAAATCACAAACTTATGGCTTTGGGATAATCAGGTTAGCGATATTACACCGCTCACCCAATTAACACAGTTGCGGTATTTATGGCTTAGCGAGAATCAGATTAGTGACATTACGCCGCTCGCCGGACTGACACAACTTATCACTTTAGACTGTGCCAAAAACCAAATCAGCGACATTACGCCGCTCATCGGACTCACCTCGGTGACAGTATTAGAACTTGGTGAAAATCAGATTCATGACATTGAGCCGCTCGCCGGATTGATGCAGTTGAAACAACTTGGCATTATGGAGAATCAGATTGACGATATCACACCACTTGCTGAACTAACACAGTTGACGGAATTGCGGATGGGTGAAAATCAAATTAGCGATATTACACCACTCATCGGATTGACACAATTAATAGAATTAGGACTCGAAAAAAACCAAATCAGCGACATCACACCACTCGCTAACTTAACGCAACTGACGAATGTAGAGTTCTGGAGCAATCGAATTAACAACATTGAACCTCTTGCTAAGTTGACGCGAATCACGAAATTAGGGCTTGGCGAAAATCATATTACAGATATAAAACCGCTGACTGAATTGACACAAACTACAGAATTAGGGCTTTGGGACAATCAGATCAGCGATATAGAACCTCTTGCGAACTTGACGCAGATGCAGTTATTGAACATCCGACAAAATCAACTTCGTGACATATCGTCGCTCGCGAATTTGAAACAGGTAACACACTTATGGCTTAGCGGAAATCAGATCAACAACATCACGCCGCTCACTGGATCAACGCAGTTGACACACTTAGCGTTGGATCAGAATCAAGTCAGTAACATCAGTCCCATAGAGAACGTTACGAGTTTAAAGCATTTAGCCGTCAAGGAAAATCCGATTCAAGATAAGGAACCTCTTCAAAGACTCCTGAAACAGTTTCCGAATTTGGAACTGGATATTGAATTACCGCCTGCAGATAATTAAAGCATCGCGACACCTCAACCACGAAACAACGTCGCGAAAGGAGATAAGTAATGGATCCAATTAAGGAATATCTGAAACTTGAAACGCGCCGCCAATTTTTCGGTAAATGCGCGTCAGGGCTCGGTGGTGCGGCACTCGCCACACTGCTGCCGAACGCCGTTGTGAATGCGCTTGACTTCTCTTTATCCCCCGACAAGCCGGACGGGCAAGCAAAGCCGAGATTTGGCGGTCTGTCAGAACTCCCGCACTTCGCCCCCAAGGCGAAGCAGGCTATCTATCTCTTTATGTCGGGGGCACCCTCACAATTGGATTTGTACGACTACAAACCGAATATGGGAGAATGGATCGACACGGATCTTCCAGAATCCGTCCGCATGGGGCAACGTCTCACAACGATGACCTCCGGACAGGATAAATTCCCCATCGCGCCCTCTATATTTGAATTCAAGAAGTACGACAACGGTGGTGACGGCGCGTGGATTAGCGAATTGCTGCCACACACCGCATCCATGGTGAAAGACCTCGCAATTATCAAGTCGGTACACACCGAAGCGATCAATCACGATCCAGCGATCACCTTCTTCTGCACCGGCGATGAAAGTCCGGGCAAACCGAGCCTCGGTGCGTGGCTGAGTTATGGCCTCGGTAGCGAAAACAGAAACCTACCCGCTTTCATTGTGATGAACGCAACATGGAGCGGTCCAAAAGGTGCACAGGCACTCTACAATCGCCTCTGGGGTTCCGGTTTCCTCCCCTCGGAACATCAAGGTGTGCTACTCCGTAGCCAAGGCGATCCGGTCCTGTTCCTTTCAAACCCGGAAGGTGTCAATGAAAAAACACGGAAACAGATGTTAGACACTCTTGTAGAACTTAACAAGGAACTCTACGAGGAGTTAGGCGATCCAGAAACGCATGCCCGTATCTCTCAATATGAGATGGCATTCCGTATGCAGACGAGTGTCCCCGAACTTGCGGACCTGTCAAAAGAGCCAGAGCACATCTTAGAAATGTATGGACCCGAGGTCAAGACCCCCGGTACATTTGCCAACTGCTGTATCCTCGCACGGCGCATGATGGAGCGCGATGTCCGTCTTGTCCAAGTCTTCCATCGCGGATGGGATCAGCACGGCGACCTCCCCAAGAACATTCGGAATCAGGCGCGCGACATCGACCAACCCTCAACCGCACTCGTCCAAGACTTGAAACAGCGCGGCATGCTGGACGAAACCTTAGTCGTCTGGGGTGGTGAATTCGGACGAACCGTTTACTGCCAAGGCAAACTCAGTCGGGATAACTACGGACGTGACCATCACCCGAAATGCTTTACACGTTGGATGGCTGGCGGCGGTATAAAGGGAGGTGTCGTTCATGGCGAAACGGATGACTTTAGCTACAACATCGTCAAAGATCCTGTCTCTGCTCGGGATATAAACGCTACAATTCTTCATCAACTCGGCATCGATCATGAGCGGTTAACCTATAAGTTCCAAGGACTTGATCACCGCTTAACGGGGGTTGAGGAGAAAGCACGGGTTATTACTGAACTCTTGGCATAACAACTGTCAGGCGAGGGAGCCTCGCCCCTACGGCAGGCGAACCTCGTAAGTGCCTGTCAACAATTTTGAGAAATGCACCGCGACACATGGAAGTAGGTATCACAAAGGAGATACGCAATGGACCCAATTAAAGAATACCTCAAGCTTGAAACGCGCCGCCAATTTTTCGGCAAATGTGCCATGGGTCTCGGTGGTGCAGCCCTCGCCTCATTGCTACCGAACACGCTTGTAGATGCTCTTGAACAACAAGCGATGCCACAGACGGGTGGGTTGCCTGAACTCCCGCATTTCGCGCCGAAAGCGAAACGCGCGATCTATCTCTTCATGTCCGGCGCACCGTCGCAGATGGATCTGTATGACTATAAACCGAAAATGGGTGAATGGTTTGATAAAGAGTTACCAGAAACCGTCCGGATGGGACAACGTCTCACGACGATGACCTCCGGCCAGAACCGTTTCCCGATTGCTCCCTCTATCTTCG
>JAPPDN010001023.1 GCA_028824575.1 Candidatus Poribacteria bacterium
CGATCAAGATAGGCGAAGAAGTCAACATGACAGCGACGCTAAAGAACATAGGCACTCGCGATCTCGTGGACATCCGTATGCTTGTCGATGTCAACACGGATTGGAAATACACGGTTATCCCTGAAGTCGTCGGCGCATTGGAACGAAACGAGGAGACAGAGATCCAACTGACGTTGAGCCCACCTGCGGACATCGGCGTGGGTGAATATCAAGCGAAGTTGAACGCAGAAGTCACCGTTGATAATCGTAAGTTTGAGGCACGCGACCGTTCGATCACAGTGCAGGTGGAGTCTCAAACACAAATGTCGGTGACGACGCTCCTGTTCGGTGCCTTGATACTCCTGATGATTGGGATTGTTATCGTCACGGTCCGGATCAGTAGGCGTTGATAACTATTGAAATGGAGATTTTTATGAATAAAGGATTGATAGGTTGCATAATCTGTTTACTTTTGAGTATTGCAGATGTTTCTGCTGAAGTGCAACGACGCGTCTCACTGCAGCCGGAACGCGCCATCGAACTCGCCCTACAGAACAATGAAGCCGTGAAACAGGCGGAAAAAGTCGTGGCGCGCGCCAAGGCAAACCTCCGCGTTTCCAAGGCTGTTTATCTGCCACAAGTCGGGGTCACCGGTGAATACCAACGCCAAAAAGATGGCGATATCGATGAAAGAGACTATCTCACACGGGCACAGGCAAGTATGCTCCTCGCCCAATTCGGCGAAATTCCAGCAGGACTTGATGACGCCCAAGAACAGGTGCGTAAGGCGGAAATTGAATACGAAAACGCAAAAAAGCAGAGCGTTCACGCCGTTCGGAATCTCTGGAACAATATCATCCTCACACAGGAAGAGATTCAGGAACGGCGTGCGATTGAAACCGAACTCAATAAAAAACTCAAAGGCACCCAAATTAAGCACGCAGAAAAACGCATTCCTTTCCTCAGTCGCCTCAATACGGAACTTGAACTCTCCGAGCAACAACTCGCCATTAACGAACTTCAACGACGGCTTGATGTCGACACCGCCGTGCTTATCAGTCTCATCGGACTCGATCCACTGGCAGAAGTTACGCTCTCACAATCCCTACCTAACGATGATATGACGCTCGAAACTGCTGTTGAACTCGCACTTTCAAACAACCTTGACTTGCGCGACTTAACTGGCGATATTGTCCGCCAAGAACGTCTCGCTGCAGAGACAATCTGGAACCGATTCCCTGAACTCTTTGCCGAAGCACGTTACAAGGATCTCCATGTGCTATTGGAGCAACATCAACCCAGTGTAGGTACCAGGGGGCAGACGTGGGACGCACGGGCACTCTATGATCCTGTTATCCTCGACCGAGAACGAGATAACTCGAGCATGTTTCAAACAAATCCGCGAACACGAGATGGCTGGGAACTGCGTTTCACCTTCAACATCCCGCTATACGACGGGAACAAGACGAAGCATCTCCGCGCCCGAGAACTTGCCGAACTTGAGAGACTTCAGTTGGAATACGTCGAAAAAACGAAATCAATCCGTGTAGAGGTGCGACGCGACTACCGTGCGGTGGCGAATGCCAAGGAACGCATGGAGATCGAAGAAACACGGGTGAGGATTTTTGAGCAAAGGTTACGAACCATAGAACGTGTGCTGGATGAAGTCACGGTTGAAATACCGGGGTATCAAAATATGACTTATAACGATGCGTTTCAAACACAAGCACAATTTACAGAGGCACAACGGATCTTTTATCAGACGCGTCGAGACTACGCGAAAGCAAAGGAACGGCTCCGAGAAACAATGCAATGGATTGAGTGATATTCACGGATGCCACACCGCAAGTATTATTACGAAGGACTCAAAAGATATGGACTTTAATATTTTTCAACTTTTGACACATGAAACAATGATATTTCTCGCGATCCTGAGCTGTGGACTCTATACGGGGTACACGGATTTCCGCTACGGGAAAATCGCCAATGTTTACACGCTCAGTTTACTCATCCTAGGCGTTATGAGTCAGGCCCTTTTTGTAACTGCAGGTGAAATAACTTGGGGTCACAGTTGTATAATCCTTTTTGGGGGATTAGGCATCTCATTTGCGATGTTTTGTACAGGAATCTGGGCGGCGGGAGATGCTAAACTGTTTTGGGGGATGAGTTTAGTGATGCCTCCGAGTGCCTTTAGCGGGATGCCAGAGACGCAATTTTACCCACTGATTTTGATAGTCAATATTTTCGTTCTGTTTTTAATCTATATCACCTTGAAATCAATCTTCAAAATACCACTGCAGCAGCAGCGGACACTGATTTCAAAAAATTTCATGACGCACCTAAAACAATTTCCGCGGCGAATCCTTCAAATGCTTTCATACATAGGGGTAGGCGGATCGGCTTTTTACATACCACGCCGATTTGGAGTAGAGTTAGATCTCGCTATCCAACTTGCTTTGTTTGCGATGATCGCTTTTGCCTTCAATAAGGTAATTGAAAGGTATATCCCTGAAAGGTATAAAATGGCATTTCATATAATTTTTCTCCCGTTGACAATATTTTTCGTAATTCGCTCGTTAATTGACCTCGGCAGCTTGATTTTCTTTATTTTTCTCATCTCATTCTTCTTAGCCATATCTGGTTCTTTTATCCGCTCTTTATTTACAAACGCAACATCAATCAAAGATCTGAAACCTAACATGATTCCGGCAGAACGCATCGTCAGGGTTCAAGAACAGCACGGCACCCATAAATATATAAAAATACCCTCAAATTTTGCCAATCCAGCAAAAAAGAACATTGTTGTTGATGTTTCATCCGAAGGGTTGACAGAGAAACAGATAGCACACTTGCACCAACTTAAGGCGGAGGGGTGTTTATATGAAGCTGAAACGGGTTTGCTCATTCAAGAAAAGATCCCTTTCGCTTTTATGATTGTCCTTGGAGCCCTGGTAAACTTCCTTGCCAAGGGAATGATTCATTCTTTTATTCCGCCTGTGGAACCCAGCCAAATCTTAGAAAGTGTTAGGTTATTTTTTGCTTAATATGGAAACCTTGTCGAAAGCAAACATTATGAGAGACCTAAATCCCTGTGCCAGTCGAAAAACGGTCTATCGTGTTTTCAAGACACTTGAGGAACTCGGATCGATAATTCAGGTTAAAATGAGAGTTTATGGGATGAAAGATGAGAGTTTATGGGATGTCATACATCTTAAAATGAGAGTTTATGGGATGCCTCTTGTAACTGTTAAGGGTCAGCCTAACCCTCTCGGACTTTCAGAGGAACGCCTTGAATTTCAAATCCTACTGGACGCATTCAATGCCTGCCGTGCGTCTCAATCTCCAGAGGGTTTTACCACAGGGGCTTGAAATCAAAGAGGCTTGTCAGCGATTCTCGTGCCTTTTTCTTCCCGGATGTGCTATACTGTAATATATGTTTCTCCGGGAGGCTTGACGATGGCATGGACAGAAGACAACAACAAACAAACGATCAATCAGCTACTCGACTATTATGCCGATTTACTCTCAAGATATGCAGATTTTGTTGAGCAACTCGGGACTGCGGATCTCCCCACGAAACTGAAATCACTGCAAACATTGAAGTCGGTAGCCCTTACGATTGACGCGCTCTTGCGCCGGTGGTCGTTCGCAAATAGAGGCTACGATTCTAACACACATCAGGCACGTCAAGCCGCCGCGGAACTCTCCACTCAGAAGTCCACGCCAGAGAACGATACCGAAGACGTTTCTTATACAGATGACGACATGGTAGAACTGAAGATACGGTTGCGTGCACTCCCCGAAAGTGAAGATGAACCTTTCATCACTGGTGAAACACTCGAAGAAACCGACGCTCCGTCCCCCGAGCCCCTCAAAGTAAAGAAATCAATGGTCGCTGCTGCGATTTCTAACTTTCTCGAGGCGGGTGAGCAGTCGACTGCTGCGATCGCCCGAAAGACCGGACGCTCTGAGCGAACCGTGCGTCGCGATCTCACAGAAATGCTATCGGCTGGCAAGGTGTCCCTCGTCAAAAAAGGCGTTTACAAGTTGCATCGTTCTGTGAAGTGGACGGAATTGGATAATCGAGAAATCATCAATGAGTTGCTCCGCGTCTATACTGAAATGATTGATGTTTGCAAGGGTGGCGTGAAGGATGGATTCACGTTGGAGGACGTGAGTGATACCGAGCAGCTCAAGAGTGTCAAAACCTTCAACGCGTGCGTCGCGACGGTTGACAGGCTCATGAAAAGGTGGTCGCTGGTGCATCTCGGCTGGAACACGAACCCGCAACTCGCGAAAGCCGATGCGGAAGCGGAAGCGTTTGCGGCGGCGCGTGTCGATCTACAGGACGCGCCGATCGAGGCGTTTTTCGAGGTGACAACACACTATCATTCGGATATGAAAGCGATTGTCTTTAGTATGCCTCGTGCGAGAAAAAATACGCCTCCCAATTATGAGGTCGGGCTGTGGGCGTATGATGGGACGGCACAAGAACTGTATCCGCCTAATAGCACTAAACCGATTTCTGAGTCGGCGGCGCGGAAAATACTGCTAAACCGAAAAACAACGGACCCCGCGCCGCTGATTGTTTTTGGAAGAGCCTGGTGAAAGGTTTGTTCATTTCCGCTGAAAACTGTCCGTTTTCTCGTGAATTTTGTCCGTTTCTGACTGTTTTTTCGCTGTTCCTTTGCACGCCTACCTGATGCTCCCTTTCCCTGACCCCTGATAAACATTGACTTTCTCTGTTTCTGCTGCGCTGAAAAACGGTGATCGTGATCGGGCGGAACGCAAAAAAAATCGTTTTTCTTCATATTGGGCGGTGTGTACAAATTATTCAAACGTTGTGCGGTGAAGGTCAAACATCGTCTCAGGCGTGTGTCACGGTAGGCTGTGAGTTGTGTTAATATCAGACCGCTCCCGGTGCCACGCCATTAGATCGGCAATTGCGTCCCCGCCGTCGATGTTCACTGGCACGGCTCGGCTGTATTCTTTTCCCTTGACGATGGATTTGTCAAATAACAGGTCGCTGACGGGCTGCTGGTTCTGATAGACATCGCCAATCGTTAGGCTGAGCAGTTCACTGATGCGCCTGCTAGTGGAGACACTGAGCATGAATAAACCGCGGTTGCGGGCTTCATACGGCCCGGTGAAACAGATTGAAACGCGTTGAATCTCGGTGTTGTCAAGGGGCGTGTGTCTTTCATATTGATATTCGCAACTATTGAGACACTGCTTTGCTGGTGTCCGGTCTGGGCTGTGGAGATTTCGGTTGTGCTTTCACTAATGCGAAAATAGAGATGATGAACGCACCGAGAGCGCAGATGGTAACAAGCCAGTCTCTTAAGACACCAAAGCCGATGCTGCGTCCTCGTAGTTCCGCAACACCTGTTTCGACTGTCCGCAGGCGTGTCTCAATAGCGTCAACTTTGGTGTCAACTTTTTCTATACGTGCCGTTAAGGCGGTTTCTGACTCTTTAACGATCTGTCGTATTTTTTCCAAGTCTTGAGTGGTCAACTCGCCAAGAGCGGGCAAAGCGACCACAGAAAAGAGGATCGAGAGCGCGAGGATCGTTTTCATGGGAGGTTCCAGTTCCAGTTTGATTTATCCCCCTGCTAAGGTGGGAGGGTGGCAGAAACGGAGTGAGACTCCGAGTCTTAGCAGTGCCACCCACAACTGGATTTTAAGAGTATATCAGATTTGCGAAAATTAGGCAAGTTTATCTTCGGGTCAGTCTATCCAGCCAGTTGCGTTTCTTTTCGGGGTTCGGGAGCATTAACACCCGGGTCTTTTCCTGTTCAGCTGATAACATATCGAGGAGTTTGGATTTCTCGCTTGTCAGTGTGGTTTCCCGATCGGAGGCTTGTGCGAGTTGTGTCTTGAGATCTGCGATCTGGTTCTCGAGTAAATCAACAATTTTGGGGGTGTCAGTGTCTGTCATGGAGGGGTTTTGATAGGTTTCATTCCCGTTCATTGACGGGGTTTGGTGGGCGTCGTTGACAGGTTCTGCATGTTCGCTGGTTTCTGCTGCGGGCGGTTGTATCCCGTTCGATTGCTTCAGCTGCCCATAGACGCGTGTGAGTTCTGAAATGTCAATCTGCTTGCGGTTTTTCGCGTCGGTTTCAAAGGAGACTTTTCCGCTTTTGAGGTCGCGTCGGAGGGTTGACTCGGAGACTGGAATGACCTTGACGGCTTCGGTTATGGTCAATTTTGACATGGTTTCAATTCCTTTCTTTGGAAGGGTTTGGTAGGTGTTATTGACTGTCTTAACGATGCGGGCATGAAGTGGGTTGCAAATATATAGGGCTATTGAGTTTTCGGGAACTTTCCGCCGGTTCTACAGGAAGTCGCCCCTACAGGAATAGTGGTCGGCACCAGTGCAGCGCGTCCGTCCCGGATTTACCGAGCTGCGTCGCTGCGGGTGATACACTGGAAGAAGTGAAGGTATGGTTGGAAATGACAGCGTTTTGAGACAGTTTTTCAAAAGGCGTATCAAAAAGTGATACGGGTGTGTGTCAAAAAATGATACGAAGGTGTGTCAAAAAGTGATACGGGGGCGTATCAAAAAATGATACGGGTTACACCCGATGAACCTACGTCAGCCGTGCCTTGAAATTTTTGCTTAAAACTCTTTAAAGAACTTTAAAAGAATTCTTTAAGGAAGACGCGATTCAGATATAAGATTTTTGAGTCTTTTAAGGTTCGCAGGGTTAACAACATAGGGAGAATTCCTGAGTTCTTCTTTAACACCATCCGTCAAATATTCGATGTGTCCGTTAACGGTTTCCCAGTTCTCCTTCCACTCCATAGTCGTTTCAAATTCTTGCGAGCCTGTGTTGAAACGATACAAACGTCCAGCACGCGAATAAACTTTTACTTCCTGTCCGTCCATTTCTTTGATTTCCAAGAGGTTTGTGGGTGTGGCTGGGGATTCACGAGTTGCGGGTGTGTCGTCGGGTTGGCGTGTTGCGGCTTGCGTTTGAGATTCAGTTTTATTTTTCCCGCCCGCCTGACCGATAGGTTTGAGTGCGGTGAGTTCCCACGTGTAAAAATAGCCTTTTGTCACAGTCCGAGTGAGCCAACCCCCTTTTTCAAGTTCACGGATCCCTACTTTGACGGAACGCAGATCCAAGCCTGTTTTTTTTACAAGCTCCTTGTAGCTAAACGGCTGCGTAATATGGGTCGTGTAGTCGGAATGGATTTTGAGCTGAATGAAAGTCAGTCGTTGTGCTTTGGGGAGAAGCCCTATTTTCCATAAGATGGTGTTCTCTATTTGCGCGTATGCCATTCGAGATGTCTCCTTACCGGATGTAACTTCAATTGGGTTAAGTGCATAATTCTATAGGGGCTTACTCCTAAAATTGAATTTGTTGTGAGTTTGAAGAGATGTTGAGAGTGCGAAGAAAATTGGGGCCGCTCGTGCCAGCCGATATCAGGATCCTGTAAGCGTGCTTTCTCTTTCGGATGTTTAAGGGCACGCGAGGCATTGACGAGACAGTGGATGAGGATCTCGTGGGTATCATAGCGTCGGTCGTGAACCGCAAGATTTTTGTTGCGAAAATTAGAGAAATCTCGTATCATTTTCTTGTGAAATAGCAGGTCGGCAAACAAACATCTTGTTGGTGAACGAGTGTTTGCGCGCGCTTGCTCCCTGAAATACAATGGCCATTTGATGCAGCCCAAATGTTCAGATTGCGTGTCTAAGGATGTCAGGTCTTATGACGCGATTTGATAGTTTGGGCTGTTTTATTTATATTATATTATATAGATAACCTTATTTTCAGTAAAGTTTTTTCTTGAGATGAGTGTAGGAGAGGGCACAAACCGGCGAATGCCTTGCCAGTCGGTGGTGAAATGGAAGGGTGGGAAGAAGTTAGAAAGTGTTAGTCAAGCGAGGAAGAGGAAATTCGGACTCACAGCCTATGCTATCAGGGTCGCTTCTATGGAAGAGGACTTCAATTCTTTAAATTTTTTTATCGTTGAACAACAAAAATCAAGGACCTTTACACTTCTCAAAAACCGTTTTGCCCCCTATGTTGTTTAACAATTTTAATATATATTAATTTTAAATGTTTTAAGGGTGCGATGCGACCACGCCACACCTACATTCCCAGATTTTAAAATGAGAGTTTATGGGATGAAAGATGAGAGTTTATGGGATGCTATAAATCTTAAAATGAGAGTTTATGGGATGAAAGATGAGAGTTTATGGGATGAAAGATGAGAGTTTATGGGATGCTATAAATCTTAAAATGAGAGTTTATGGGATACCTCTTGTAACCTGTTCTTGAGACTATGGGAAACACGCATTTTCGTTCTTAAAATGTTCGTTAAAATGAGAGTTTATGGGATGAAAGGCGAAAGTTTATGTTGATGTTCTCTCATTTTTGTTGTATACTGCTCCTAAGTAACATAAAAACTTGGAGACATGAGCCAAATGAAATTAGCTGAAATCAACGAAGTCATCAAAGCGAGTCCAGCGATTCAGATTCAGAGCAGAATTTCACTTTTACAGCGGCGTGCGTGGAACGTGCTCCTCGCAAACGCCTACAATGAACTGCCCTATAAGGATATACATCAGGTGAGTGTCGCTGAACTGGCAAAAAAACTCGGTTTTAAAAGCAACAACCAAGACTATCTCAAGGAAACATTAAAGGCACTTGTTGATTGCACCGTGAAATGGAATCTCCTGAACAAAGACAACAAAGAGGTTTGGGGGGTTGCCTCACTCTTGGGATCCGCAGAGATCGAAAACGGTGTTTGCACTTATAGTTTTACGGCACACCTGCGCTTGAAACTTCATAATCCCCGTATTTACGCCAAACTCAACTTACGCCTCCAAAACCGGTTCAAAAGCCAGTATGCATTGATTTTATGGGAACTGTGTTTCGACTACTTCGACACCGACCGCAATCAAGGCGAAACGCCGTTCATCCCCATAGAGACGTTCAAAGAACTCGTCGGATTGGCACCAGATGAATATCCAGTGTTTGGGGTCCTCAACCGGGATGTCATCAAACTCGCCGTCAAGGAAATTAACGACTTGACAGACTATTTTGTCGAAGTTGAGCAGAAGCGTGTTAGCCGTCGGGTCACTGAACTGAAGTTCCGTATCACCCGGGTGAAGCAGTTGCCCGTTCAGGAGTCGCTGTTCCCGGATGTAGAGAATCTTCCCGCTGTCGCCTTTGAACTCGTGCAAGCGGAGATTAATCAGAAAGTCGCGCTACAAATCTCGGATGCTGAATGGGATTTCATTACACCTGAAAAGTTGCCGAAACCCGGCACGTATCCCGATTTTCTGTCCTACATCTCGGAGAAGATAGAGATGTCAGTGGATGCGGTAAGTGTGAAGAATCGAGCGGGTTATATCGTTGAGGCGATCCGTGAAAACTATGAGGACCCTGAGCTCCAAAAGCAACGGCAGATACGGGTGGAAAAGGCGAAAGAAAAGGCACTTGAAGATTTGACGATGGAATTCAACGCCAAGCAAAAGACGCTCCTCCGCCAAGCCATCCATGCCGATCCGGCACTTGTTGAAAGGGCAGCGGAAAGAATCCACTCGCACATCATCTGTCAACGGCTTGAAGCACACGACACGGCTTTGATTGCCTATCAGAAAGGCGGGATGGTTGCTGCGGAGATCAACGCCATCCTTGCGGCAGAGTTCTGTCAGGACCTCCTTGCGCCCGTTGTTGCGGCGTATGAGGATGAGAGGGACAGGATATTGGGAGAGAAGCAATAAAAAACGGGACGTTTTTGCAAGCACCATAGAAACGTTACCCAGGAGAAAAAGGGATCACGCTGATTTTTGCGTACAAAAAAAATTAATCCAAAAAGTGGAGGTTTTATGACGAGGATAACAGAAGCCGAACGCGTCTTTTTATCGCGAGCCAAAGCGGTTACCGAAAAGAAACGCACGCGCACCGCACACTACGAACAGCAGCTCCAGGACTTGACAGCAGAACTCCAGCACGGCGACATGTCAAAACTCATGCAGATTCTGAAAATCCTGACGAAATTAGAAAGCACACAAGCGCAACAGGATGCCCACACCCAGAAAGTCAACGCATTACGCGCAAAGCAACAGACCGACAGATCCGTGATCCGCCTCTGTGCCGATGCCAACACCATCGCCGGTACCGATGGCGCAAACTTCTTCACCAAAGCCGGGAAGGTTTTTACAGGAGACACACCTTATGACAAAACAGACGACAGCACAGGAAAGTAAACAACAAGCATTTGACCAAGCCACCCGTGCGTATCTCTCCACAAACACACAAGAGAACGTCTACCGCGAGCAAAACGCCTTGCGTTTAGACACAAACAACAACGATAGTTTCACTCCCGACAGCCGGTTTGAATTCGCAACACCCAACTGGAACGATACGCTTACCGACGTAGAGATGTTTAGACCCTGCGGTGAAGTTTCAGAGACACTCAAAAGAATGCCAGACACACTGCACCCCTCTGAAGTGATCCACGACATCAGGGACTTGTTAAATGCCTCCTTTTCCGAACGGATAAAGGTCCATATCGTGATGTTGGTCGCCGACACCGAAACCGTAGAAGGCGCCTGCCGGCACTGCTTCGATCTTTACGGTGAGGATAGCCGCAGCCTCGATAATATGATGACGATATGGCGCACACTCACACACGTCTTAGATACCGCCTCCGTCTTTAACGCATTCCTTGAACGGGCATGGCATCTCAACCCGACAAGCCCGTATTTCCCAGAACGCTACCGAGACATCGCCGACACCGTCCAAGAAGCACAGTTTGATAACCGTCTCCGCCAACGCGCCCCGTATTCCAACCCTTACAACCAACTCGAACTGTTGAATGAAACGCTCAAAAAACTCGCCTATCACTTTAAGCACTGCGACGACCCGAATCAGTTATGCAAGCTTGCGAATTCTCAAGTCAGGGTAGCAGGTGCGATGCACGTCATCAACGAGAAACTCGAACGGAAACATCAAAGTGCCATACGCCATGCCGAACAACTCGCACTCAACCCTCCAACGGAAACCGACTGAGGTGAAATCCGTATCGCAAAACACAACCGCCGATCTTTCATCCCACATTCTTTCCTTGACAAAAAGCCCATAAACCGCTATACTCTCTATATCACGTTGGGCAGACATAATCAGCGTCACCGCTTGGTGGCGTGTCTGCCTACCCACTGATTAGGCGTTAACTGCGTGATAACGTGAGATTTCCCATGAAAACGATTTTTCTTTTTTCGATACTGTTCTGTGCTATTGCAATCCCGACTCTTGCCGAGTTGACAGAGGCAGACCTGAATAAAATTCGTCTGATTGTCAAAGAGGAAGTCAGCGCAGACAGGGAGGGTTTCGAGAAGGATATAAAAGAGTATATCAATACCAAAAATGAGAGCATTGAGAAAAGACTTTCGCTCGTTACAACTCTTATAGTCGGACTGATGGCACTCATAGGTTTTCCCTTAGTGGTATTGACCGTCATGATAGGCTGGAGGAGCGTAAAAGACAGCACACAAGAGAAAAAAAATATTAGGGAACTCGCTCCTGAAGATAGGCGGGTAATTGAACAACTTATACGCGACCAAGAAAAAAAAATAGAGTCGCTTACCCAAGAAATCGAAACGCTGAAACAACAGCGAACCGTCAATCCGTAAAGAAGGAGACTCATCAATGCACACAGAATGGTGTAATGAACCCGAAATGTCCGAAGATGAGCGAGCTTTGGAAAGACGAGAATATCAGTACCCAATATTGATAATTTCGGTTGCCGTCTTGGAAAGCATACCATCCATTGAAGGCGGAAATACCTTACTCCACACTAAATTTGAGGATTCTTATGAATAAAGAAGGAACAGGCAAAGGCGTTGCTTGGGTAAAAAGCAACTTCAGCAGCAAGAGAGTCAGCATAATTATTGACCAAGCTGAAAAGTTTTTAGATAACATGAATTTCAGGATTATCGGAAAAGGTTGGTCAAGTGATGTTGAAAAGGAAGATGGAGAGGTGATTTTGAACGAAAATCTTGCCTATCAAAAACGCGAATGGCTCGCCTCATTATACTACATTCGCCTTGAATATAGGATACAATTCCACAGAGTCTTTTTTCCAACATCCTGAGCGTAGCCCAACAAGGCGACTTCATACGAAACACCTTGCCTAAAAGGAAGGAAGAAATAATAGATGTTTGATATTTTTGCCACGGGAAAAATAGGATTCTATCCGTCCATGCCAGAAGAAATACAAATTATTTGGGTATCTATATCACAGACTGCCCCCAAAGGACATTGCCAATCCCAAATTGACGGGCATGAAGCTCGGATATACAAAGATGGGGAATTCTGGTTGACTCTAACTCAGTAGCTGCAATGGGATTGTCAATCTCGTCAGTATCAATTCAAAACAAAAATTCTTTTCGAGAATCCTCTATAAGCATCTTGCCGAGAATGCCCCTGTGGTGATACCCTCTCTGTTTTGACAAACACAGCAGGCTTTGACACACGCCCATCTTGGTATCCACTCCGAAACTGACACCCCCTTTGAATACAAAAGCCGTCAACTCGTGCAGTCAACGGCTTGCTTTTCTGATGAATGAGAGTAAAACTATTCGTGAGTTTCCTCGTGCGGTTCACTTTCCGATTGTGGTTTGGTTTCAAGGAGTTTTTGTAGAACAACCACAGGTAGTGAAATTCGCTGAAAGCACATCATATACTGCAGATTGGTACGCGAAGTGGAAAGAGGGCGTTTATCAATTTTTTGATGAAATTTTAGATCTTGCACGTTTTTCGTGCAAAACTGCAGTCTTTAATAAACGGTGGGAGCCGACAGTCGCAGCTGAACTGCTGAATGGGTTGCCACGAAAACCACGCTGAAGCAAATTGCTATAAGAGTGAGTGTGAGGAAGTCAAGAATTTTCAAAGCAAAAGAAATACGGTGTGGTAGCAAAAGCTACATGGTTGACACTCAGCATAGCGATATGTCTGATTTTGACCGAGTTTTGCGTCCTTTTTGTGTTGTTCTTTTTCCGATGGTTTTCCTCGAACGCTGATAATCATTGGATTCTTACATTGTGTTAGGACCGAAAAGTGGTGCTCGGGGTGGCGCGGGGCGTGATTTTTTTATCAAAGGTAATTGTGATGCGATTGTCTTTTAGAGACCAGCCTGATTGTTTAAGCGTAAAGGATTTGAATTTAGGTTTCCGTTTGATTTTCGGTCTGCCACCGAGTCAGAAGAAGTCAAAAAAGATTTCTCATTTTTTTGACTTCTTCTCGCAAATTTGCTATACTTTTAGTGTTGGCTGTAGTGGTAGGTGATGAAGAAGATTTCCACCCGCTGCTGCAATATTATGAGTTGATTGAAACCTTCAGCCTTAGTTTGTGGGAGTCTCAAATAGCATAGGATAGGTAAGTATGCTCATCTCAGTGATCATTGCGTCATATAACAGTAGAACGACTATTAAGCGATGTCTTGACTCCCTTAAAAATCAGATGACTGATGTCGAGTTTGAGGTAATAGTCGTCGATAGTTCAACAGATGAAACCCCGCAAATCATCAAGGACCTTTTCCCTGATGTGACACTTGTCAGATTGAACAAAAGGACATTTCAAGGACCAGCACGGAACATTGGGATCCAAAGAGCCAAAGCTGATATTCTAGCGTTTATGGATGCAGACTGTGTCGCGCCTTCGGATTGGCTGTCCAATATCATCAAAGCTCATGAGTCTCCATTTCGTGTTATTTGTGGATCCGTTCAAAACGGGCATTCAGAGAGTCTTGTGAGTTGGGCTGAGTTTTTCCTCGCGGCTTCCGAATATTTAAAAAACGCCCCCAGACGCTGTGTAAAGGTTGCTCCAGGTTGCAACATGTCATGCAAAAGAAGCATCTTTGAAGAATGTGGTTTTTTTCCAGACATTTACCGCCTAGAGGACATGATCTTTAGTCAAAAGGTATTAGAAAATGGTCATGAAATCCTTTTTGAACCTTCGATATGTATCTATCATTTATACCGAACGCGATTAAAAGACTTGTTGAGTCGAGAAGTTTTATCGGGAAGAATTTTAAGGCGGATTTCAAAACAACAAAAAATGAAAGGAAGCGTTCTATACAAAAATCGCTTTTTCTCTTTAGCGTTTCCCTTGATTAAAACTTATCTGCCTTTTATTCGGACACTCCGGTGGGATCGAACCCTCCTTCCACGATTTTTTCGAGCAGTTCCTTTTCTCTTTATCACATTATCTGGGACGACATTTGGGCTCATCATAGCAAGCCGGTCTCGCGATAGTATTTAACCTCATTAGAATTATGGGATATCTTATCGGTTTACTTTAAATGATTATAAAGATTGAAATAGCAAACAAATGTATATCTATTCTTCCCCATCTTAACTTTGCTAAATTTTGGTCGAAATAAAGGGTGGCACTTCAACGACTTTAACCTCAACCGCAGCTAAAAGAAAGGAACCGAAATGCAGACAGAAGATAATTCAACTCTATCGATGGACTACCTGAATGCCAGGATCAAATTAAAAGAAGAAGTCTTTTTTGAGGAACTAGATGATCAGGCGGTCATTCTCAATATTCAGACAAGCACCTACTTCGGTTTAAATGAAGTAGGAACGCGTATATGGAACCTGCTTAGTGAACATAAGCAGGTTAGAATAGTATATAATAAACTTATTGAGGAGTACGATGTCGCTGCAGAACAGATCGCGAAAGATCTACAGATTTTCATTAATCATTTACAATCAAAAGAACTGATCGATGTCTATGAAGAATAATCTTCAAAAATTGATGGATTTTTCCCTAAATGATTGGCAAGTGTTATTTGAAGCGTACTTCTTAATCTTTGCCCTCAAGATAAGTCTCCGTTGTTGCGGTTTTTCGCGAGTATATTATTATATTACGAAGCAGAGAGTGCCCTTGGTAGGTTATTCCCACGAGAAAATAGAAAAACTGTGTTATCTAGTGAGATTATCGTGTCGGTATCATTTTTGTCGTGCTCAGTGTCTTCACTATGCGCTTGTAGCCTATTACCTCCTACGTCAAAGGGGAGTTGAGGTTGATTTATGCCTTGGGGTTCGAAGAGTAGGCAGTGATATGGCTGCCCATGCATGGCTGGAATTGGAGGGAAGGGCGATTCAAGAATCACCCGAAACTCAGAAAACTTATTCATTATTAATGCGATGCTAAGCATTCTGATTTCGATTGACAGGTTTTTTTGTTGGGTTATTCTGTGTAGATAGCAGTTGGTCTGGTAACCCCTTGTGACCAACTTTTCGATTTTGTCCCTCAAAGTTGCCGTCCCGATTGGGGTGAATTAGCTCAGATTTTAGATAATTTTTCAACATTTGGACTTACAGAATTGCAACAGGGTCATTGAATATTCTGTGCGGATTTATGAATTATATTTCTAAATTCCTAGGAGGATCAAAAGTTACATTATGAGCGGTATTGCCGGTATTTATAATTTGGATGGTTCGCCTGTAGATCAACAATTACTAACCCGGATGACAGAAGCAATCGCTCATAGAGGTCCTGATGGGCAACGGATTTGGATTGATGGGCAAATTGGATTTGGACATTGTCAATTCTATACAACAGAGGAATCATCTAGTGGACATCAACCTTTGGCAAATAATGCCCATACTTGTTGGATTTCATGTGATGGACGGGTTGATAACCGTGGGGATCTCCTGCGAGAATTTGAATCGCGCGGCTTTAAAAAGAAAAGAGACGCTAGTGACGCTGAGCTAATTTTATCTGCCTATGAAATTTGGGGGACGGATTGCTTGCAAAAGTTAGTCGGGGATTTTTCATTTTGTATTTGGGATGGTAATCAAAGACAGTTATTTTGTGCGAGAGATCCCTTCGGTATACGTTCGTTTTTTTATTACTTGGATGGAAAGCGCTTTCTCTGTGGGTCAGAGATTCGCCAATTATTACAAGCTCCGGAGGTCCCCAATACATTAAATGAAATGTATATCGCTGACTATCTAACTTCAAATCCTGCTTACGGGGAAGCACCGCTGGGTGCTGAAATAACCCCGTATCAAAAAGTGCTTCGACTTCCGCCGAGGCATTTTTTGATTGTCCAAGAAACAGGCGTATGTAAGAAACAATACTGGGATATTAATCCAAAGCTAACGATTTTTTATAAGAATGATGAGGAGTATGCTAAACATTTTCTGGAGGTGTTTCAAGAAGCAGTCCGGTGTCGCCTCCGCGGTAAGGGTCTGGTGTGGGCTGATTTAAGTGGAGGTTTAGACTCTTCCTCCATTGTATGTATGGCACAAATACTTTCTCGGAATCATAAGTTTCCAGACATAGGTTTAGAAACTTTTTCGGTTATATATGATGATCTAGCCGAATGTGACGAGCGTTCCTTTATTGAGGCTGTTGTAAATCAATATGGCTCGTGCGCGAACTATATGTCGGGAGATGACTTTTGGATACTGAGAGATTTTCCTGAAAACTTATCTTATTTCGATGAGCCGACTTCTGGTCTTCTTTTAGCAGCTCGCCAAAAAGCTTTCTCAACAGAACTTTTCAAAAGGGGGGTCCGAATTGTTATTAGAGGGCATGGTGGCGATCATGTCCTGCAAGGAAATCACTATTATTTTGCCGATTTACTTCGCCAATTAAAGCTATTAAAAATTGGAAATGAATTGCGAGAGTGGAAACATTCCCATCAAATATCATATATTGCGACTCTTATGAAATATTGCATGACCCCTCTTCTTATCGCGGGGCTGCGCTCCTTGAATTTTCGACCACGCTGGCAGAAAGTACCTACTTGGATTAACCCGTTATTTGCTAAAAGAACAGACTTGCGTGACCGCCTCCACAGACGTTTTCAACTACCAATCAAGTTCAAGAGTATTGCAATTCAACAGCAGTATCGAGAATTGATGCTTGAACATAGATGGATGGGTGAATTTTCTCAATTATCATGTTCCCCATATATTGAGACCCGGTATCCTTTTTTGGACCGACGGTTGGTTGAATATTTGCTGGCGATTCCAATGGAACAGAAAATCGCTGCTGGAGACACAAAAGTCACTCTTCGCCGAGCGTTGGTGAATATCTTGCCCGAACAAATCCGAGTTCGAAAGGATAAAGCGAACCATTCCTCTCTTATTTTTCGAGGGATTGAACGAGAATGGACCAAAATCGAATATATCCTTGACCATATGCATACGAGTTCAATGGGATTTATTAATCAGTCGAAGTTTCGTGAAGTAGCGGAGTTTGCCCGTCATGGAAACATGAAGGCATTAGCGCCATTTTTATCTATTCTTACATTGGAAGTCTGGCTCGAAGGTATTATTAATTCAAAAGTTACTCACTGAATTATTTTGTTGGATAAACAGAAAGGAGGTGAAACACTATGACGGAGAAAAAATTGTATGAATCGCCAACATTGATCGAATACGGCGATATACAAGAACTTACCCAAGGCAGTGGTTCGGGTGGTTTTGAAGTCGATTCTGGTGGTAATACTTGGCCCTATAAACCATCCTAAGCCATAGCAGTAACCGTAATCTCCTCTACTCATCTGTATTAGTAGAGGAGATTACGGTAAGTAGTAGAGATTGTTCGGATTGAAGTCAAGTACATCATAAATCCGTCGAACTAAAAATGGCTATCATCTCGTTTAGTTGTTAAATTGATGAATTAGTCATTTTATTTTTTTCGTGATTGTTGGGAATAACTGATATTTTAATCAATTCTTGTTACTTGAGATTACTTTGAAGAATTTACAAAATGAGATATAACTTGTGTGGGCTTTTGCTTTACAGTGATATCCCGCTTCCACTTAAAGAGTTAAAGCAGGAGCACCGGGAATGTAATATTTTCTTTCTGAATAATTCAGGGGATATGCCGCATAAAAAGACGACCCTTATTGGAGCATTGAAAGGAGCGAACGGGCAAGATACTATTAGTGCCTATAAAGGAGAAGACTTCTATCTTTTAAAGATTCATGGATATCTTGACTTTAAAATATCGAGTAATGGTCGCTATATTACGTACTATCCAAAAGGCACTACACTTAGGGAACACATTTGGATTGGTCTTTTCGGCCCGGCACTATCATTAGCTCTTCGGTTGCAGGGAATTATTACTCTCCACAGCAGCGCGATTGCCTACCAAGATCAGGCGATTGTGTTTCTAGGCGATTCTGGAGTAGGAAAGTCAACGTTAAGTGCTGCTTTCGCAATCGAGGATAAGTATGACCTTATCACTGACGATGTGTTACCTATTTACGAAACGGGTCAGGAGTTTTACGCCGCGCCAGGAGTCCCTTGGATAAAATTATGGCCTGAAGTCTGTAACTATTTTCTCGAAAATGAACTGGAATTTACTAAAGTGAGTCCTGAAATTGAGAAACGGTATGTTACATATAGTTCGGATAAAGTGTGCATCTGTTCTCGGACCTGTCAACTTGGGAGAATTTATTTACTTGAACCTTTTGCTCCGACCATTGCTAAAAAAGAGATAGCCATTCAACCCATTTCACCATTAGAAGCAACTTTTGCCCTTGTTAAACATACATTTCACGGGTACGCTCTCGAGGGAAGAATTCTTGCTAAAGAGTTAAGAGCCTATACTCGTCTTGTTTCACGGGTTCCAGTTTATCGAATTTTCTATCCCAAAAATTTTGAGGTTCTTAGGGCTGTACGTTCAGTAATTTTAGAGCCCCTTCGTGAATGCTAGGGCGCGTTGACAATGGATGTTATTAGGTTTAGAAGAATTAGAAAAAACCTGCTCATGTAAAATGTGTGTGCGTTTGTTTTCACGAAGTCAATCGTCATAAGGGTAAAAAGTTTCATTTGTACTTATTTTTTTTATGAGCCGAACAATTGTGAAAAATGTCAGTTATGTTTAAACAGTTTTTACGGAATCGAACGACAGTTTTTGCTTATATTCCTTGGGCTTTCAAATTGATATGGTCTTCTTGGCCCCTGTATACCTGTTTGGTAGGTGTTTTGCTGTTTCTGACTGCTTGCTTTAAACCTGCTATAATCTACCTAAGCAAATTTTTGGTTGATGGAGTTGTGGAGGGTGTACAAGCTGTAAAAGCAGGAAATGAACCTGACCTATACTACCTGCTAGGTCTTATTGCCCTTCTTTTTGCGTTCATGGTGATTAATGAAACCGCAGATGTCCTCATTCAGCCTATTCGAACCCTACTTGGTGATCGTTTAACTTATCATCTCAATGAACTTGTGCTGGAGAAAGCAGCAAGTTTAGACCTTTCCTTTTACGAAACACCTGAGTTTTATGACACGCTCCAAAATGCCCACAACCAGACCAGTCGGATGATGAATGTTGTTAACTTTCTTTGTTTTTTATTGGAAAGTGGTATTACACTTGTTGCAATGCTTGTATTGCTCGCCCAACTTCACTGGCTTATAGTAGTGATTCTCATAGCTATTTCCACTCCCCATCTGTTGTTTAGATCTCACTATGCGAGACGAAACTGGAGTTTAATTACAGGACGTGCTCCAGAAGTCCGCATGCTTAATTATCTTGATCACATACTTATCAGTCGAGAGGTCGCTAAGGAGATACGGCTTTTCGATCTTAAAGGAATCTTATTAAAACGTTACCATGAAATCTGGGATCGCTTTTTTAACGAAAAAAAGACGCTGTTTTTACTTCAGAACCGTATGACAGTTATTTTAGGTATTCTCTCTACAATTGGAGCGGCTGGTCTTTATGTTTATGTTGTCTTTCAGGCAACCTTCGCGCGCATTACGTTAGGAGATTTAACACTCTACTTTCAAGCAATTATACAAATCCGGTTCAGTCTCTATCTCCTATTTGTTCAGGTAGGTCAGTTTTACGAAAATAGTCTATTTTTAGGCAATCTCTATGATTTCTTGAATATGTCTTCTGGCAAAACTGGTGCACGTCCTCAGAAGAGTGACCAAAATCAACCCGGTAAATCGAGTTCTTCCCTTTCTGTACCCAAGTTCCTTAGACAGGGTATTGAATTCCGTAATGTCTCTTTTAAATATCCGCTTACGGACAAATTTGTACTGCAGAATGTTAGCTTTAAAATTTTACCTGGTCAAACAGTGGCACTTGTGGGTGAAAATGGATCGGGGAAAACAACACTCATTAAACTGCTTACGCGCCTTTATGATCCTACCGAAGGCGAAATTCTACTTGATGGACATCCATTAGAAGCCTATGATCTGAAAGAACTGCGCGAGCAGTTTGGTGTTATTTTTCAGGATTTTACTCGCTACCAATTAACGGCTCAAGAGAATATCGGCTTTGGTGATGTGAAATTTTTAGATGATAGCTCCCGAATTTCAGTTGCTGCGCAGAAAAGTGGGGCAGCTCCCGTGATTGACAAGCTTCCGAGAGGATACCAGACATTCTTAGGGAATCAATTTGAAGACGCTGTTGATCTGTCTGGTGGAGAATGGCAAAAAGTTGCGCTTTCACGCGCGTTCCTACGAGAATCAGAAATACTTATTCTGGATGAACCGACTGCTGCATTGGACGCAAAATCGGAATACGAAATTTATGGCAATTTTGCCAAGTTGACTCAGCAAAAAACCACTGTACTTATTTCTCACCGTTTTTCGACGGTACGCATGGCGGATTACATTATCGTCCTTTCCAATGGATGTATCGTAGAAGAAGGTAGTCACGCCCAATTAATAGAATTTGACGGCATGTACGCTGAACTGTTCAATCTGCAAGCGAAACCGTACTTATCTTCAGAAGAGAACTTACCTTCAGAAGAGATTGGGGGGAAAAATGCTAAAACCTGACTTTTTTAGTCGTCTTGGGTTATTTGTGCGTAAGAATTTTCTTGATGCTGAACTGTGCGCGGAGCTTCGTTCGGAAACATCTTTAGTTACCAATATTCCGGCCAAGATTTCGAGCTCAGGAACTCACGGTCTTGTTGACGAAAAAAGGCGTAGAACTCAGCTGATCAAACTCTCTGCGTCCAAAGAATCGTTCATACGAGAACGTTTACTTGCTATTAAGCCGGCAGTAGAAAACCATTTTAATCTGAAACTTACCGATTGTGTAACACCACACTTACTCACGTATAAAAAGGGAGATTTTTTTAAGCCCCATCGGGATGGAGACACTGCCCCCGATGCCCCTAAGTTCGTGAGAGAACGTCGGTTATCCGCGATTATATTCTTGAATAATACTGCTAAGCAACCCACACATAACAGCTTTTGTGGAGGAACATTGGTGCTTTATGGGCTAATAGACCATGGGCGTTGGAAAACTTATGGCTTCCCTATAGAGAGTGAGGAGGGCATGCTCATTTTGTTTGACTCAGGTATTCTTCACGAGGTAAAGCCCATTACTTCCGGCGAACGATACACCCTCGTAAGTTGGTTTATAGGTCCCTAGTAACAGAACCCTTAGCTGTGGGATAGATTATCGGTTGATTTAATCGTGTTGTCAAAGAATAGGTGCTGCCATTTTGATAATTACATTGAGTGTGGGGATTCAGCTATAGTAGATAACATATGGAGAATCAAAATGATTGACTTTAGTGGGAAGGGACAAACTTTACTGTCAGCCTTGTGGAAAAATACTGAAGATAGGTTAAGACAAACACTGATTAAGAATCCCGATGATCTAAATACCCTGGAGACCCTAGGCCAAATCTGCCGACAGCAAGGGGATTTAGAAAGTGCGGCAGAAGCATATAGACGCTTATTATCTTTATATCCAACGCATCAAATCGCCAGATACTTGCATGCGGTTTTTACAGGCACTACCCTGCCAGTCAATTCCCCGATTGTTTTGCCTTGGCCTGCCCCCTTTGTCCGAATCCAGAACTTTTTACCTCAGTGTCAGCGTAATCGGTTATTTTCTCTTGCTGTAGAAAATCAAAATGCGTTTAAACCCTTGAAAGTTTATATTCCTATGGAGGAAGGACATGTTGTTGGCAAGTATGATTCAAAATTTCGCCATCAAGTAGGATTGGAAAGAAGCGCGGAGGTAGAAGATATTATTAAACCTAGAATCCTGGAAATATTACCGGTCATCTTACCACGATTACAAGTAAAACCCTTCGCTATCGGAGATATGGTAACACAGTTATCGTTATGTCATAATGGACATTTTGGGCAAGTCCATAGAGATGATATGGATGGTCGTACTAAAGTCAGTCTTGCCTATTATTTCCATAAACAACCGAAGGCTTTTAGCGGAGGTGATTTATTGCTCTATGATACAGATCTTGAGAGAAGATCTTTCAATCGAGGAAAATTTACCCAAATCAAACCGGATGATAACACACTCACCGTGTATCCAAGCGGCTATTATCACCAAATTACGCGAGTAAATTGCCCCACTGATGCGTTTGAAGAAGGTCGCTTCGCAATTGCGGGACATATAGAAGCTATCGACGAATGTAAGTAATTAACAAACAGTCGATAAATTACTCTTAACTGGGCAACTCAATTCAGTTGGGAAAGTGCAGCTCTTCGGATCGAAAAAAGCATTAATAAAGTGATTGATCCGAGACGGAGGGACTGAAAAGCAGAAAGCATCGTACATAGCGGAGCGTCAACAAACGCGAAGAAAACTTGTAGGGAAGAAAATGAAGGTTAAAAAGATTTCTCGTCGTTCATTTTTAAAGTTCACCGCTTTTACCACGGTGAGTTCTGCGGTATCGATTGGGGGATACGCGTACCATATTGAACCTAAGTGGCTCAAGGTTGAACGAGTCCCCGTCAAGCTCGCTAATCTCCCTGAGGCATTCGACGGTGTGAAAATTGCTCAGATATCTGATTTGCACGCTGATGATATTCTCACCCCGGAAGATGTTGCTCAAGTTGTCACCTTCGTCAATTTGCTGAAGCCGGATCTCGTTGTCATTACCGGTGACTATGTCACGCGAGACAGTTCGTACGGGTTTCCAATTGCCAAAGCCTTGAAACTTCTCAATGCCCCTCTGGGGTGTTTTGCGGTGTTAGGGAATCACGATTACTGGGGGAGGGTGGAGGAGATTGTTGAGGCATTCGATTTTCACTCCTTATCTCTCCTCAAAAACCAAACCCAGTCCATTGAACGTGATGGAAGCCGGATTTGGATAGCTGGGGTAGACGATGTCCTTGAGAGGAAGCAAGATTTGGAGAAGACTTTAGCAGGTGTGCCCGCAAACGAAACAATAATTCTCCTAGCTCACGAACCTGACTACGCAGACCTGGTCGCTGCGGATCGAAGAGTGATGCTCCAACTATCCGGCCATAGTCATGGCGGGCAGATCCGAATTCCGTTCTATGGAGCTCCGGTTCTTCCACCCCTCGGTAAAAAATATCCCTGGGGTCTGAATCAGGTTGGACAGATGCAGGTTTACACCAATCGAGGGTTGGGGGTGGTTCGGTGGGCGGCAGTTCCTGCTATGCGTGTGAACTGTCGTCCTGAAGTAACGCTATTGACCCTCAAGCGGGCCGAGTTGTAACCTTGATACAAATCGCCGAATCCAAGAAGGGTCACTCCATTCAGCCCCTTAATATGATTGAGCGGATTTTAACAATGCCAAACGAACGGATTTTTCTGTCAATGATTATTCCTGCCTATAACGAGGAGAAGCGGATTGAAAAGACGCTCAATGAGATATTATCTTTTGTGCGAAGATGTAGCTATAGTCACGAAGTGATAGTGGTAGATGATGGTAGCACTGATAGAACACTTGACCTCCTTAAGGACATTCAGAACCAACACAACTCCCTGAAGATCATCCACTATCAACCCAATCAGGGAAAAGGATATGCCGTTAAAAAAGGAATGCTCAATGCCCATGGGAAGTATCACTTTTTTTGTGATGCCGATTTATCCACGCCGATAGATGAACTGGGATTGTTTATCTCGCATCTCCAAAATGGATGTGATGTCGTGATTGGGTCACGTAAAATGGAAAATGCAGAAGTCAGAGTTCACCAGCCGTTTATCCGAAGGCAGATGGGACAGGTTTTCTTTTTCCTGGCAAAATACCTTGTGGCCGGTAACATTTCAGACATCACGTGTGGCTTTAAATGTTTCAGGGGAAATGTTGCCAGAGATATATTCAGTAGGCAGCAACTGCACGACTGGAGTTTTGATGCCGAAATCCTCTTTATCGCTCGAAAATATGGATACAAAATTAAGGAGGTTCCAGTCTGCTGGTCCGACGTTGCTGGTAGTAAGGTAAAATTGCTGCGGGACTCTATTCGCGCGTTCCGAGGATTATTAAAAATCCGCTTTGATGATCTGAAAGGAAAATATAATTAGCCAGTTCGCAGCTAGATACCGGGTCATCGGCGGATTCCATGGCTATTACGGCGAAGCGTATCACCTTTTTGACCTGTTTACCGCTCCCAATTTTGCCTATATCATCGGCATAGTGCTATCAGCCCTCGCGATCTTTCTCTCATTTGACTCCATAGCTTATATCTCGACGCTCAAAGAACACGGTATTAAGATTTCATTAGCACGTCGCGGGCATCCTTGGGAGAACGGGTATGCGGAAAGGTTGATCTGAACCCTCAAGGAGTAAGAAGTTCGCCTCAATGACTATGAGGATATTACGGAGGCTCGACAACGGATCGGGCAGTTTATCAGACAGGTGTATCACCACAAACGCCCACATTCGGCGTTAGGGTATCTGACACCTGTCGAGTTTCAAAGACAAACCTTCTCTTAACTTTGCTAAATTTTGGTCGAAATAGAGGGTGGCACTTCAGTTTCACCTTGGAAGGTCGGAAGAATGATACAAAACCCTATAGAGCATAGAATCCTTCTCTTGTGTGCTACCTCATGGTTGTTTCCAGAGGACAAAGAGTTACTTGAAAACCTTCTTCGCGAAGGCAATTTTTCTTGGAGAAAAATCCTCTTCGAGGCAAAAAAACATGACATGGTTCCGTTACTGTACGCCAATTTTAAGGATTTTGAACCGGGACTTATTGATGAGGAAATCATATCAGAAATAAAAAGACATTACCATCGGGTTACATCGACAAATATAATGTTCCACTCTGAGCTGGTCAAACTTCAGCGACTATTCAGCGATGCCGGAATCCCAACAATTGTTCTTAAAGGAATGATATTAATCAGAACCGTTTATACTGACATAGGACTGCGCCCTATGTGTGACCTTGATCTGTTGGCTAAACCGACAGATTGGACCTCAATAAACAAAATATTGCGGAGTCAGGGATATACGACTACTGAAAACTATAATTTATTAAGAGAGGGCGAAGTATATGATTATAGTTTCTGTTTTGGGGCTTCTGAATTTGTGAAGCATGGCCCGATAGATGTCGCACTAGATCTCCACTTCAACCCTATTTGGGTAGGTAACATTGCAGAGGAAAGTTTGTGGTCACGAACAACTGTTGTCAAGGAAGTAGGAGTAGATATGTTGTGCCTGTGTCCAGAGCATCAACTCGCGCATCTTTGTGTCCATCTCAATCACCATAATTATATGCTATTGAAGTGGTTTGTGGACATCTATGCTCTTCTTCATAGATATAAGGAAGATTTGGATTGGCATTATATTATTGAAAAATTTGCAAACACTGGGACCGGGGTTTCTATTTACTACAGTCTATTACTCACAAGGCGACTTTTGGGAAGTATCATCCCCGACTGGGTTCTAAAGCCTCTCACCCCATCTGTAACCGCGAAGAAGTTATTTGAGGGGACTTGGGATATAGAAGAGATATCACAGCTCCATAATCCAACAGTAAAGCATCCGGATTTCAGAATGGCTATGATGTTGACCAAGAGGTTCCGAAACAAATACAAATTTATTCGTAATAATATCTTCCCGCCGCTGCGATGGCTTAGATGCCGATATAACGATTTTCCATCAAAGGATATATGGAGATTGTATTTTCTACATTATTGGATGATTTTTAACAAAAACAATGCTGAAGTACCAACGGAAAGTTGGACCAAAAAATCCGCATAGTTAAGACACAGGCAGCGTGCTCTGAAGTCCCCGAAGGCCACTCAATTGGTGGGTGGAGATATGCCTGCGCGGGGGCGTTGGACGTTTCGGACGCTGGTGGGGTGTGCTTTCCTGGTGGTGTAAATCACCATCGGCTTCCAAATGCAATCGTGCGTTTAAAACTACAACTGCCCCATTCAAAGGAGAAATCAAAATGAGAATTGTCCATTTAATTTATGATGATCTGGAAAACCCGTGGTTAGGGGGCGGAGGAGCGAAAAGAACCCACGAGATTTATAAAAGGTTAGCGAAAGAACATGATATCCTTGTTTTAACCGGAGGCTTTCCAGGTGCATTACCAGAAATTGAGCGAGATCAAGTAACTTACAGAAGGATTGGACGTGGAAAAACTTACCTTCTCTCTGTGATTGATTATGTCCTTGGTGTCATCAAAGAAATCAGGAGTCTACCGTTTGATCTCCTCGTTGAAGATTTTTGTGCGTTTTTCCCGGTTTTCTCTCCACTTTGGGTGAACGCTCCAGTTATAGCCTCTATTCAGGCAATTTTTGGGATAGAAACCATCAAGAAACGGAAAGTCTTGGGACTCCCTGCCTTTGCGGCGGAAAAAGTTGGGCTACACTTTTATCGCAATTTTATTGCTGTTTCACCTGCTCAGTGTCAATTTATAAAACAGAAAATTGGTCAAGCAACTAACATTGAATGGATTCCAAATGCCCCGGAAGAAACGCTCTTCCTTTCAAAATCTCAAGAGGAGAATTTTATACTATACCTAGGGAGGTTGGAAGTATATGGAAAGGGACTTGATACCCTGATAAAAGCATACGCCAAGGTAGCAGAGACAAAAACGCAGATTCACCTTAAGATAGCAGGGGATGGCAAAGATGCGGAAATAAAAAGATTAGAGAATTTAATCCATCGCTCCGGTTTAGTTGGTAGGGTTGAATTGGTAGGGAAAATTAAGGGTGAAAAGAAGGTTGAAATGCTATCCCGTTGTCTTTTTGTATGTATCCCTTCGCGATTTGAGGGCTGGCCTATAGTTGCTATTGAAGCAGCTGCTTCTCAAAAAGCCATCATTGGAACGAATATTCCTGGTTTATCAGATACCGTCCAGAATAGAAAGACGGGTATTCTTGTCAATCTGGAAGATATTGAAGCGTTATCAGGAGCAATGAACGATCTGATTGAAAATAAGGCGTTAAGGGTCTCTTTAGGGCAAAATGCCCGAGTGTGGGCGAGAAATTTCTCGTGGAATCAGTCAGCGATTCAACAAGAGCAATTTTATCTTCGTGTGGTTCGGCAAAGATAGAATCAACGGCGGTCAAAATGTGGGTAAGGTAACTAATCATCCAGTTGGCACACAACTGAATTTCTGAAAAGTTATTTTTTCTTTAAGACGGCTCCTACAACTGTGGAATTTCAGTGTCTTCGCCATCTACCTGGAGCGAACCACTTTGTCAATGAATCCTTCCATCTCAGAAGATGTCCTTTCCCAGTCAAATTGAGCAGCCCAGTTGAGCGCGTTTTTTTTCATCTGGGTTCGCAAGGAATTGTTTCGCAGCAACCAAAGGATTTTTTGCGCCAATTGATTACTATTTTCCCTTTCAAAAAACAGCCCGGTGACCTGATCGATTACCGAATCGCGTAACCCCGGTGCGTTGCTAGCTATAACAGGAGTCCCACACGCATTGGCTTCTAGGTTAGTTAGTCCCCACCCCTCAATGAGCGATGGATTCACACAAATCCACGCTTGCTGATAATACTTCACTTTTTCCTCTGTCGATACATATCCTTTAAATTCAACCGTTCGCCAGAGTTCCAATCTCGAAGCGATCTGCCGAAGCCGAGGCTCATCATCCCCTGTCCCTACAATGAACAGTTTGACCTGAGGAATTTGTTGAGCGACCCTTTTGATGGCAAAAAGTAGGGTTTCAACGTTTTTATATCTTTTGAGCCTGCCGACATAAACGATAAGTGGGAAAGAAACTCTAGAAGTTGGTTTGAAAGTGTAAATGTGTGAATCAATTCCGTTATAAATTACCTGAATTCGATTTGAATCGATCCCGTACTTCACCAATGCATCGCGGGTGCTTGGGGAAACGGCAGCAAAACGACAACGCGAATAAACCTGTGGAATAGCACGCTCTAAGAAATAAACGTAAGCAGCAAGGGGCCAGGCTGTCTGTCGAAAGATGGATCGCCCGAAAAGATGATGGGTTATCACAAGGACACGACTTTGAGCGTATACTGGAGAAAAAAAGGGGAGCCGGTTCATATCTTCGATTAGCAAGTCAAACTTTTGCTTTCGGCAAATTTGTCGATAAAGGCGAGGAACAAGAAAGTTAAAAATGGGACGGCTGCCGTGACGATAAATTTGAATTCCATCGATAACCTCTTTTGACGCGCCCCCCGGATACCGGCAACAGAGTAACGTTACTGAATGCCCCCGCAAGACAAGTCGCTTAAAGATTTCGTGAAAATGGACCTCGGCCCCCCCGGATCTCGGATCGGTGAAGTCATGCCAATTGATGACAAGTAGTCTTCGTTTATCAACTTGCATGTTTGTTTATCCTTCCGCGAATATTCAGCAATTGGCTTTACAGAGTAAGAAGTGATCACCAAGTTCCGAGGTCCATTCGATCCGCTCCTAAAAGTGAAAACAACAACGCTTTATAGAAGAGGATACCTAATGGATATTTTAGCCGTTATCAGCCAAGAAGTCAAAACTATTTTTTCAGATGTGGTCAGTGATGCCTCGGTGTCAGAGGTTGGGAAACCTTGTCAGATAGTAGTGAAAGGAAGCATGGAAGGATAAAGCGAAAATAAGAGGTTTAAACCTCTGGTGAGAACGCAGTCGCTACGAAACCGAGGTCTCCCACGCCTTTAGGCGTTGGGGGCTATCACCGTTTGGCTACAAAAACGTCCAAGGAATGTGGGTCAAGGACTGACAATCCGCTGTTGCTTGATCGTTTCGATTTCCTGTGTAAGGGTTTCAATCTGTTTTTCGAGAGTGCGGTCTTTTCTGCTACGCCACGCGATGATAACCTGTGGAAGTCCGACGGCTACCACAATGAGTGCCATAAGCCAATTGATGTGTTTGTCGAGACTGTCAAGTTTCCCGCGCGTCCATGCAACGTCTGTCTCTACAGTTCGAAGCCGTGTGTCTAACCCATCAATTTTCGCGTTGGTTATCGTACTTTCTTTCTTGACTTCCTCGTTGACAATCAAACGGATCTTATCCAGATCGGCATCGGTGAGTTCGCCAATTGCCGGCATCGCGATGGCACACAACAGTATTGAGAAAAGCAAAATCGGTTTCATGGGTGTTCCAGTTCCAGTGCTTTATCCCCCTGCTACGGTGGGAGGGTGGCAGAACGGTTTGCACCGATCGTAGCAGTGCCACCCACAACTGGTTTTAAGAGTATATCAGAAAGGCGAACATTAAGCAAGTTACTTTTCGACGCGATGGATCCCCTGATCGTCGCGCGATGAAGTCCACAGATACTCGAAAACTAACTTGAACTCTTGTGCCGCCACTTACCCGATTTTGAGAATCTCTGCGGTTGTATCCTCGTGATTGCAAAGTTTTGAGAGAAGGATTCTGAGGGCAAGCGGAAGATTCAAGACGGTCCTATCGGATTGACAAAGTCCGCCACGTGACGACTTGAGAAACTCAACGCGTGGGCGAAAGAGGTTGATGGACCTGCTGTCTTTATCTCCTATAAAGAATTTGTCAAGAGTGAGGCGTTCGCTGAAAAGGTAAGTGATTTTGAGGTCGTTACGCATTTTGATAAGATGATATCTTTATTTTTTCCTTACGTTTTGCTTGTGTTTTACCTTGTTTTTCGCTATATTCGGTGAGATACTCATTCATTGTCTGTGCCATGGCACCGCCATGTCAGAGCAGGGATCGATCCTGTCCATGATGAATGCTTCGAGTCGAAATATATCATTTTCAATGTCATTGGTTTCAAAACGACTAATAACCACGGAGGCGTTTGAAGTGGCATCAAATCGTTCGAGTCGTAAAATTGTCATCTTCGGGTCCTCAGATGCCTACCCTCGGATATCTCTACGAAATTTTTTCCGATGTGAGCGTTGATATTTCGCGAAAACGCTACCCAACCCAAAGTTCCCGTCGGACGCGATTCGCTTTCTGATGATTCCAAACGCACTGAAAAATCGTGCGATTTCTCTTGAGAACGATAAAAATCGTGATACCCCCTGGAATATGCTCACATTTTCTCAGGTATTATCGCACGTTTTTGATAAAAATCAACTGTCTTTTCACCCACAATCTAAACGGGGTGGTATCGCCGAAAATATCTGCCTCGGTGACTTTCGCAGACAGAAACACCGAGACACCCAAACGCTACATCTCATTGACGAAAACCCCATCACTCTCACCGACACCTGTCCGAGTCGCGACATCATCCGTCAAGGACTTCGTTTTCAGGAGACTTAAACGCCTGTGGAGTCCGTGTAAGCCCTCATTTGAGAGGCAGTGGACGTCGAAGCAGGAAGTATGGCAACAGTCAAGCAAATACGTTAAATTTGTATAGATTTGAATAGATTTTAACATATTTGTGAGATTTGTATAGGTCCTACACAACGGTTTATCCAATCTTAACGATTTCACCAGTTGTCAGTTTTTCTTGCTGCTCCTCGAGGTTATATCGGCGTTTTCTGAGTTCTGCTTGGAGTGTTTCTGAAGGGATGTCTTCCAGCGAGTTATACATTTTGCCACTTCTGTAAGACTCAGAATCCAAACTGATTGCCTCTACCGCCTCGCGGGCATCAGCGTAGTTGACTCCCAAATACTGCTGTGTCGTCGAGACGTTCCGGTGTCCTAACAACTCTTTGACGAGATAGATGTCTCCGCTCTGCTCGTAAACCCGCTGGGCAAATGACTTACGGAGACTGTGCGTCGCGATCTTGCCGTTCAAGCCTGCCGCGATAAACGCTTTTTTCAACATCTGGTGTGCGGTTTGCCGGTGCATCGGGACTGTTCCCGATTTGTGGCGCGACGGAAACAACGGACGATCGGGTTTGGTGTTCTGGTACCGGTCCCTATGCCATTGAATCAGGCTGTCAATCGCGCCTCTGCCATCTCGGTTAACAGGGACGGCACGGCTGATCTCGCCGCCTTTTACGATGGATTTGTCAAAGAGCAGATCGGTGACGGCGGTGCGGTTCTGGTAGACATCTCCGATCGTTAGGCTGAGGAGTTCGGAGATGCGTCCGCCAGTCGAAACGCCGAGCATGAAGAGCCCGTGGTTGCGGGTCTTAAAGGTCCCGTCAAAACAGTCGGCGACTTTTCGGATTTCGTGAGTGTCAAGCGGGCGTGTGCCTTTCATGGTTTCTTTTCCTTTTTCGCGAAACTTACGAGAATGCCCCTTAAACGCCTTTTTAGAACATCCTCTGTGGTCTACGCTATCGGTGGTTTACCGTGCTTGACAAATAAGGCATTTAGCGCGTCTTTGTGTAGTTCCTGGATCGTTGTGTCCTGCTCCGCCGCCAAAATTTTCAATTGCAGATGTGCTTCCTTGCCGTAATACACCGTCACAGGTTTTTTTCCGACACGTGAAAGGCTTTGTTGACGACCCACAGGTGGTGGTGCTTTTTCCTTAGCTTCGGGTTCTGTGGGTGACAACTTCCCGCCGCTCTGCTGTAAAGCGTCTTTGAGATCTGTTTTGGGTCCTGCCATACTACACTCCCTTCAATTCTCTGGATAAATACGCGTACAAAATCCCGACCTCTCGGCTCGCCTTCCCCGTGGGTTCGTATTCTTGAGCGGTTATACCATCGACAACAGAATGCGAGAAAGCGACACGATCCCCAAGGGTGCAGGGCGCGCACGGAACATCATAAATTTCCAGTGCCTTTTTCGCCTTGATAACAACGCTCCCTGACGGCTTGACGCCGTTCAAGACGACCCGGATCGGTACCTTCGCCATATTCGCGATCTGGATGGTATCACCGACAGCCTCTAAATCAAAAATTGACGGACGCGAGGGGATCACCGCCAAGTCAGAGACTTTTGCGGCATCAAGAGCGGCTGACTCCGAATGCGGGGACGTATCTAAAATACACAAAGACACGCCTCTTTCTTCGGCAGTCTCCAAGACCTGGTTGAGTAACGTCGAATGCGCTGAGATAACCACAGGTGAATCCCCTTCGCGCCGGTGACTCCACTTCACCGCGGAAGCCTGTGGATCTAAATCTATCAGGGCAGTCGTGTGTCCAGCCTTTTCCGCAGCGACGGCGAGATGCACCGCAAAAGTGCTTTTCCCGCTTCCGCCTTTCCGGGAGAGAATCGCTAACGTCTTCATCAAAATACCTCTATGTATACATGCCAGCATGCCAGCATGCCAGCAAACAAGTGTGACATGATGACATCATACCAGCGTGCCAGTATGACATCATGCCAGTAATCCATCACAGAGATAAAACGTTAGATTCGCATCAGAGTTTCATAGGGTGGCAGAAAACTCCTGATCGGGTAATTGTCGGTGTAAGGAGCGTTGAAAACGATATGGGTCTTGACCTGTGCCATATCCGCTATTTGGACAGTCAACTCGACAGCTTGTAAGTCAAAAATAGAAGGACGGCACGGGACGAGCGCGAAATGAGTGGCCTTTGCCGCATCCAGAGCTGCTGGTTCCGCGTGGGGTGATGTATCAATAATCGCAAGCGTGGCACCGTTGTGTTGCGCAGTATGCAAGATATGCCGTAGATTCTGAAAATCGTTTCAAGGCGCTCCGAGGACATCTAAGGCGAATCTGTTATTGAAGAGTAGTGTTGGTCATTGAAGAATATTATGTTATGTCGTATAACTGTAGTGCCGCTTGTAGTACCAAAGGGAGAGGTGCCGCAACCATTTGCCCACGATCGCGTCGCATGTAGGCCACTTGCTGCTCCCCTCGGGCGACAAGTTCCTCGCTTTCGCCGGTACGCCTGAAATACTCGAAAACCAATGTCACTCGGTTCTGCATACGGGTAGAAAGACGCATCCGGATCATCACTTCATCAAACGCTTTTAGTTCCTCAAAATACTCACACGAACAACGGATCGTGGCAAGGGCAATGTCTCCAGCTTCAAGTTCCATAAGGACTTCGGGCGCATGGTCCCGAAGGAACATTTCTCGGCAGCGGCCCTGCCAACGAAGATGGTTCACATAGTACACGTTACCGACGAGGTTTGTTTCTTCAAACCCCACAATGTGTCTTAACTCATAGGTAGGCATTGTCTTCCTCATGAAAACGTGACCGAGAAAGTTTAGCATTCATGCGCGCTACGGAATTAGTACAGGTATTGGTTGAATTGTAATTGTATCCATCTTTGAGAGGAATCATTCGGCCAGTTTGCCTCTCTGAGTAGAATTTCTTATTGTTTAAACGAGCACAGCAAGGGTCAGGGGTTCCTCAGTTCCTCTAACAGGTGCCACAAAGGTGGCAGTGACGAGTTGTCCTGACCGAAACAAAATCCATCCATCAGGGGTAGCGGCGTGTAGCACCAATGGGGCATCTCTTCTTGCAGAAGCTTTCTTTAAGCACTCAGAAACCGTCCACACGCGAGTGGCAGCAAAAGCCAAGTCTTCTTCAGTCTCACGGGCAACAACCTTCGCTAATGAAAAACGATCGGGGCCGAGAATATCTCGCCAAACGGAAGAAGGTCTGGCAGCCACCGGTTCAATATCGCAACCTAGGGGCCCTGACCCAATAACTGCCAGTGTAAGGTCATCGGCGTGCGCCACGGATACCTCAAAATCACCAGAAACAAAGGGCTTTCCGTCGGGGCGCCTCCAAACAGACACCTTTTTGCCAAGGGCCCGCTGAATGGCCTGATTACTTTGTTGCTGTCGCTCTATTTTTGGTGAACGTTCGACGACAACAGCGGCTAAAGAGGTAGACACAAGTTCTCGCACACGGCGTTCAATATAAGGTCCCAAGAGCGATTCGACCCAGACATCTACCGGGGGAAAATCAACGACTTTGAGCCTAAGCCCGTCCCATTGCTCCAGTAATTGCCCATCCACTCCTGTGACTTTTACGTCATAGGTGAAAATATCACCTTCATGGGATCGTTCATAGGCATGTAAAAACGCGTTTCCTAGTATCTGATCGGTAGAAGAATAAAGGCGTTCGATACCAATTGGTAACAATGTAGCATGAGGGACACAGACCTGAATCGCATGAATGGTAGCATCCCGTACCCCTGGATCGCTCATGACTAATGTCTGGGGCAAGTACTTACTGAACCATGAGACCGTATCAGATAGAGCCACCTCGGCAAGGCACTCCCTAGCCATCAGTCGTCGGTAGCCACAGAGCCTCTGAAACCGTTCTCCTTGAAAGAGAATGCCCCCGTACAGGGAGTGTTTTGGGTCAATCGGCACAGATGGGAGATCCTCTACTGAAGTAACTCGATTTTTGTCTTTCGATTCTTCCGGAAGTCTTTTTGTTGATTCGCTTTTTTCATGAGTACTTTTGAGCCTGCACGTCGCCCGGAAGTAATCTACTTGGAAATCGGTTTCTTCGCTCCGCAGGACCACTTCAATGAGAGAATCCTCTTTGACAAGCGCAGCTAGGCGAATCGTTATCGGGTTGTTGGCCGACACGACCACTGGGCGAGCAAATTGGACGTTTTCAAAGATGGGCAAATTTTTTGTTCCCATCAGAGCCATTACCGCCTGTGCCATTGCTTCAAGCCCCATAACTGCAGGAAAAAGCCTTTCTCCCTGAAACACATGATCTAAAAGATATGGGTCTGTGCCACAAGACAATTCGGCATCAAGAACAATCTCCACACCCGGATAGAAGACACGGGGATATTCAAGGAAACGGAGAAATGGCAGCTCGGTTTTTTCCATCTTCAGTGTCGGGGGTTCTCCAAAACGACCCGTCACCACTACAGCAACAGGACGGGATGAAGCATCACTTTGTCCATACTGGTTCATAAGATGGTGAAGCAGCCGGATGCCCTCATCCGGTGTAATAGGCGTAATTCCTTGTTGGACTAGGGCATCAATACTTCCTAATCGCTCGCCCATTCCTATACCAGACCAGACAGACCACTTCACGGCAAGACATAGGCAATTTGGGTGGTGTGCTTGGAACTCTTCGGTCAAGGAGGTCAACCATTCGTTGGCAAGTGCGTAGTCCGCCTCGCCCTGCATGCCAGTAAGTGCAATGATAGAACTAAAGGTGAGCAAAAGTCGCAACCGTGAAGAATTGACTGCTGCAAGCACGTTACGAAGTCCTTTTATTTTTGGTGCTAACGTTCGTTGAAATGCCGCTTCATCAAGGGAGAGAAGACGTTGTGGCACATTCACCCCGGCACCGTGCAAGATTCCGGTGATTGGACCAAGTTCTGCTTCTGCCTTCTGGATGGCGGACTGGACGGACTCTGCTTCAGTAACGTCCGCCTGGAGATAGCAGAAGTTGATCTTCGCCGCTTCCATCCGGGAAAGATTCGCAGCGAGGACGGCATCAGTTTCGGGATCGGATCTTCCCATGATAGCGAGGCTGACCCCTGTTTCTTTTGATAAAGAGAACGCACATTCGGACGTGATGCCTTTTCCACCTCCGGTGACGAGAAGAACATCCTCCGTATCCAAAAAATTGGTGGTTGATGAGCCGTGCGCTACATCCAGCAACCGCAATACAGGTTCCCGTCTTGTCCCATTTGTGTCATAATGCGCCTCTGTGTACCCTGACGCAGCCCTCACTTCTGCGATCACCCATTCTATTGCCCGGGGATGGTCCTGTGGGATATCGATGACACATGTTGAAAATCTTGCTTTCTGCATGGTAGGATCAGTTAACACTTCCAAATGAAGTGTCCGAGCGAACGCAGCAGCACCCCCGCCATGCTGAAGCAGTACAAAACGCGTGAATTCGGCTTCTCTAAGAATCGCGCGGGATCCTTCCAATAAGTAGTTAATATGGTCTTCTGAAGGGTTCGAGGGAAGACAGACGATAATTCCACCACCCCATTCCAATCGAGCAAACACCTCTTGTAGAGTTTGTGCGAAAGGATAGTCGGTCGGGGCAATGACTTTCCAAGTTGAGACATCTTGAGGTTGTTTTGAGTTCGGGAGGGCACGCTCCACGTACTCAACCGTGAAGGGGCGCACCCAAGTGTCAACCCCCGCGGGCAATTGCTCTATCACAGGTGTCCCTGGTGTAGCACCTGTATGCTTTTGTTCCTCTAACGCTTGGGCAACGGAGGCAACAGTGGCATCTGCATACTCCGTAGGGGCAACAGGTGGTGGCAAATCCAGATGTCTGTGAGCCTCGGTAACTAATTGACTCACAGAAATAGAATTTAGATGAAGGTCGCTCAACAAGCGGTTGTTATCCTTTACAGCAGATAGTGGGAGCTCTGCACGTTGGGCTACAAGTTGGCGGATGAGCTCAGTTGTGGAAGGGTGATGGGTAGTTGGTGAGAGGTGAGTGTCTCCCTCTGGCATAGTTTTAGGTCGCGGTAGGGAAGCGATCGCCTCGGTTTCTTGACTTTGATTCTGGACAGGCAGAGCTCCTCCCATCGGTGCCACCGTTTCGGGCAGCGGGGCAAGTTCGCAGGGATTAACAAAGAAACGCGGCTGCCAATTGAGAGGGAATGGGCAGGTAAAACGATCGGCGAACAGTACTTTGTGGTTTACTTTAACCCCCAGGACAAACGCCGCTCCTACCACACCCAATAATCCTGTTAGCGACCTACCACAAGTATCTAGGGAAACAACGGGGGTTTCGACTTGATCGCGGATGAGTCCACTCAGGACGTGACCCGGACCGACCTCAATGAATAGATCCACGTCCCCTACCCTGGTGAGTGCCGATGTAAATCGTACTGGCTCTGTCACCTGATGACAGAGAAGTTCGGCTATATCCGTATCTGGCATAAGAGGTGCCCCGGTCACCGTGGATAAGACCGTGCGCTGCAAAGGGCGGAAATCCTCACTGGCAAGGTGTTCGGATAATAGTGGGGCGGCTGCCTCAACTAGCGGAGAATGGAAAGCATGTGATACTGGCAAATTGACAACCTTTAATCCCTTTTCCCGGGCGCGTTTGATAATCTGCGCCACAGCGGTGGCTTCTCCAGAGATAACCGTTTGACGAAAAGAGTTCAAACCCGCAATGGCAACGCAGTCTCTCGGATTTTTCTCTACTTTCTTTTTCTGCCCGGACTTCTTATAAAAATCTAACAACAGTTCCTTCACGTCTGTTTCTCCAGCTTCAATACTAGCCATCGCACCGTTTTTCTTGCTCAACTCTTCCATCACCTGACCTCGAAGTGTAGCAACACGCTGCAGAGCCTCTGCATCGATCACAGAAGCCCAGTGAAGAGCGGTTAATTCACCTAAGCTGTGTCCGATTGCCACAGACGCTGTGATATCAAGTGCCTCCAGGATCCGTAAACCTGAGAGAGATGCGGTAACGATCGCTGGCTGTGCGACCTTCGTTGTCTCGGCATCACCTTCCGCCAGGAGCGTTACTTGGTCGTACAACTCTCGGACAAAGTTGAACCGATGCCCCCAGATGCCGGGGTCTAGTCGAACTGGTGCCCCTTGTCCAGGAAAAAGAAAGGCGAGTCTTGGCACCATTTTGCCCATCCCCAGGAACACGCCTGAGTCGCTATCTATACGTGTTTGTGCTTCCTCGGTGAGCCAGGTCCGTAACATATCCAAACGACTTACCAGCATCTCAGGGCTTTTTGCAATAATAGCTGCTCGGATGACCCCCTCATCGAGTCTTCTCTCCAACTCAGAACCCAGGTCTGTCATCTCAGAAAAGGAAAGTTTTTGAGCAAAAGTCAACAGGTGTTCTATCTGCTGCCGCAAATTATAGATGTCCGGCGCACTGAACAGGAATAACTCGGTATCCTGTGCTGTGGAGAGAAGCATGCGCTCCCGCGCGTTGAGTTTTTTGCGTCGTAAGACGGAGCCCCCTTCCAGCACAAGATGCGTATTAATTCCCCCAAAGCCCATCGCACTGACCCCCGCACGTAATAGTTGATCTTCTTGCCAGAGTTTCCCTTTGGGAAGCACTCTGAGGACAGATGATTTTTCGGTCAGCATTGGGTGGGGATTTGAACAGCCTGTCGTCGGGGGTAAGAGCTGAGTGTACAATGCCATTGTTGCCTTAATCAACCCCGCGACCCCTGCAGCAGCCTTCGTGTGGCCAATATTCGCCTTAATAGAGGAAATAAAGGCGGGGCTTGCAGTAGAGGAGACTTCTCGACGAGCTCGTGACAGTGTTTGGAGTTCCGTAGTATCACCGACGCTAGTGCCGGTACCGTGCCCTTCAAAGTAAGGCACCGTTTCAACCCCAAACCCTGCGCGGCGATAGGCCCTACGTATTGCCAGAAGCTGTCCTTCAACTTTTGGGCGGGTGATACCACCGCTCCCATCGGAGGAGATGCCCCAGCCGCGAATGACTGCGTAAATACGGCAATCCTGTGCTACAGCATCTTGATGCCGCATTAACACCACAAATCCGCAACCTTCTCCAGGCCAAAAGCCATCGGAACGGGTATCGTAGACTCGCATCTCTCTGGAGGTCAGTGCCCCAGTTTTGGCGAACCCGACTAGCTCGAAGGGATCCAGACTCAGATCAACTCCACCCGCCAGTGCCACATCCAAATCACCTGCCACAAGGGCGGAACACGCATTAGCGACTGCTAGCAGAGAGCTAGAACACGCCCCGTCTACCGTGTAGCCGCCCCCTTTGAGGTCAAAGTAGTTACAAATGCGCCCTGCGATAGTATTGGACAGACTGCCAGCGAGCGTTTCCGAGCCAACAGATGGGAAAGGTGCTTTGTACTGAGTTTCCAATTCCTCAAGGAACGCCCGCCGTTGCATAGGATCTTTGCCCTCCTCAATCAACAGAGACTCCACTACCCGGCGGACATAAGGCCAGCGCAGCCGTAACGCATCTGCCCGTGAAAATTCACCTGTGAGTGTGTTCCCCAAAAGCACGCCAGTCGCTTCACGAGGGAGGGATTTGCCTTCTGGAAAACCAGCATCTGCTAGTGCTTTCGTGGCAACATCCAATGCAAGCCAATGTGCCATGTCCGCTTCCCGAAAAGTACTTCCGGAGACGCGGAAGCGTACTCGATCGAATTCATAACCCTCAATGAGTGAGGCTTGGGCAATATAGGTAGAGTCAGGGGCATCTCTGTCTGTTGAGAGGTAATCTTCTAAACGCAAACGCGATTGAGGCATGCGCCTGAACGCCCGGCGTAGAGCGAGAACATTCTCCCACAGTTCGAGAGGGTTTCGGGCATCTGGATACTCACAAGCCATTCCAACGATAGCAATTTCAGGCATCATGATTCAGACCCCCTAATGGCAGTTGGCCCCTGTACTGCAGTCCCACTGCTCACCGCTCGGCTTAGGACCACGGATCGGACGTAAATGCCCAAACCTCGTAGCGCACAGACGACTGTCAGGGCGAAGAATAACCCAAATACCACATGCACCATCATCAGTAACGCGTAAGCGGCAGCAACACCTCCCCCGAATATCACCTGTTTTAGCGGGTCACTTGGGGTCGTGGATGGATCTGTCACCATATAGAAGGTGTAGAGCACAAATGCTAGACCGGTCATGGGCAGCCAAGCCGCGACGGTGGGCGTGCCGAATATGACGCTTCTGAGAAGTGCCTGTATAGCAAAGCCACCTAACCAGGCAGCAATCAGAGGTATTCGCTTTGTGAACCGGACGTTGAGGAAGGTACCGGAGATCACAATCAATCCGGGTAAAATCCAATCGCCCATGCCGCTGAGATTTTCCGTGAAATGGTAAGGAGGCGCGATACCAACCCAAGGAAAGAGCAGAAGTGTTAGAGTAATTCCAAAGTTAGAGGGATTGAAGAAATGCCGACTTCCGTTCCTAAGGGAAACACGAAAGATGACCTTGGAGGACATCGCAGCAGCGGTAGCAAAGGCGATCGGAAACAATCGATCATTTGCGTAAATCAGCATGGCAACAGCAAGTCCCGTGATATGTGCAGACAATAAGAAATCGATGAGTGTAGAAAAACCACCCGCGAAACGTGGTGGGCGTCGGTTTGTTAAAGCATCAATAAACTCGATCAGAAGCTCCGTACTGTAGGCGGTAGCCAATGCAATCAACGGCTGTCCCCATGATTGTTCAAAACCAAAAACAGTATGGCCTAAGATATTGAAGGTAGTAATGGCAAGGGCAAAGCGTCGCAATCCTCCTTTACGGTTTGATTGGTACCAAACATCTTTTTTGTTGTTTTGGGTCATTATTCAGTCCTTTCACCACTTACACCAATTTTGGGGTGAGAGATTCTCTTGCCAAAGCGATTTATTAAAGCAAAAACTTATATTAATTACTAAAGTGTGGGCAATTTTTAAAAAAATAAGATGCAAAAAAGCAGATATCCTTTCGGAAATATCCCCATATTTTGAAAGGATTGTAAAAACGGACCGCCTTTTCTGCCTAGAACGTATCCTAACAGATTTTCAGCATTTCTTCAACACACAAACTTTGCGCTTTTCCCAGCGTTTGTCATCGGACTGATAACCGACACAAAGGCGGGCATCTTGACACATCTCTATCAGGCAAGTACTTTGCAGACGCGACATTGGTCTTTTCCGAAGTTCCTTTCCCGGGGGCATTGCGAAAACAATGCTTAAGTCGCCGATAATGGCTCTCAAAGACCTGGTCCTTTTATCAGGATAACTATCAAAGGTGTAGGAGGAAAATGAAAGCACAATCTACTTGACCTCCGTCCCCAGCAGCACAGTGTACCATCCCGGCAGAAGGTGTAATGTGTCCCTACAGACGCGGCCACTTGTATCTCGCCAGTGCATCTCGACTCTCAGCTTGGTATCATCAGAGAGATGACCGAGTCCAAAGTGCAGAGCAGGACTACGTACACCAGAGTGGCCATTTCCACCGTCCACCTGGCCCACAAGTTGCCGGCCATCTGGGAGGTAAACGGTTACAGCAGTGCCAATCGCAGGACGCCCGTAAGTGTCTGTCTCTGGATGTCCTGAACGAGCAAAAGTCTTTGACGCATATTCCTTCTGGAGTGGCAACAGGAGATGGAGTCCCAAAAACGCACCAGGGTTGGGACTATCATTCCGGATGAAAACTGAAGGTTCCCATTGGTTAGCATAAACAAAGTCCAGATCGCCATCGCCATCCACATCAGCCGTTGCAATGCCACGAGTCACCATCGACTCATCGAGATCAAGTTCATGGGCTAGGTCATAGTACCTACCATCTTTAGCTCGCGCGAAGAAAGGATTGTGCTGTTTTCCGCTGAGGTCATCACCAGGTTGAAGACGGGGCCAACTTTTGGGATAGGACAGCAGTTCGTCGTTTCCCATCGCCAATTCGTGTAACTCGGGCCAGCGATTAACTTCACCTTTCACAAAGCCTGTCGCCTGAAGTGCCTCGAGTACACCGTCGTTGTCGAAATCGCCTAGCCTAGATTCCCAGCCCCATCCGCTTCGGGATAGTCCGAGCGGCTCACTACAGTCTACATAGGGTGCGATACCTTTCTTCATGAGATCGACTTCGCCCGTACTGAGAAAGGCAAAATGGCTTTCTTCTAGCGCATATTCATCTGCGATGTTACTAACATAAATGTCGAGCCATCCGTCACCGTTAAGGTCACCAAAGTCAACACCCATGCCCTTAAACGAATCGCGACCCAGCACCTTTGAGTTGGGAGTCGTGAACTGTTTTTTTCCATCCAAACGCACAAACTTGAGTTCTCCTTGAGTTGAGCAGTTGTGCATCAAACGATCGGGTCCAAAATCATGGGCAAAATAGATTTCGGGAAGGAGGTCCCCATCGAGATCCGCAGCCCCAACTGCGAGCGTCCAACCCTGAGAAACTTGTTTGTCCAAAACGCCCCGTGCTTCCCAAAAATGCACCGTCGGTTGGTTTCCAGCAGTTGCCTCTGTCCATAGAAACAAGCGATTGGTCCCAGCGTTAAATGCCCGAGACATGGAATGTTGCATTTGCACACTGTCTGTTGCATGGGAGTCCAAGATGCGGTCGCCATCCCGAAAGTAATTGCCAATGATTACGTCCACATGCCCGTCCCCATCCAAATCAGCTAATGTAGCGGCATTGGTGTTCCAGCGTTCGACTTTCGGTACGAACTCGCGCCTCACAAAGCTTAAAGCATTGAGGCACTTTAGACTTGATGCGGATTCCTGTTTTCGGAGGAAAATGACAGGGGTTCGTCCCCAATAGTAGACGAGGACATCCATCAGTCCATCCTCGTTCAGATCCCCTAGTAAGGTGCCCATCGGTGCCGTTGTGGCCGGATCATAAGGAAGTGGTGCGGGATCCAACGCGAAAGGTTTATAACGCACAGGCGTTATTTCAACCTGAGCGACAATAACCTGGTCTGTCCTCGTATCCACATAACAAACGTCGTTGGGGAGTCCGTCCCTATCCAAGTCACCCAAGGCAACGGAGGCACCAACTGAAGAGACCCAAGCCTTTATGTGCTCCAGACTTGGATGAACTGCTCTGACCAATTGGTGGGACTTTCCGGGCAACTCCGGTACCCTTTTTTTTGTGAATCGGAAGCGAGCCGCGAGGTGGGTGCGTTCAACTTCGGACAACTCTGGTAGCCGTGTGAATCCATATAGAACGACAATCAGCACGATTGCGACAATTTGCTTTATATAACGCAGAAAGAAACGGGCTAATCCTGTCATCTTTTATTCTCCTTCGTAAAATGATCACGAATTCGCCGCCGCCAGACCTCATAAGCGGGTAAATTGCTATCGGATGGAAGATCCTTCAGAGCAACATCCGTGATGTAAGCAGCGGCTTTTGCCGACGTACCACACAGAATTTCACAGGCGAGTTCTGTATGCGGCGCGGGGTTCCTGGCTCGTTGACGCGCTTTTGCCGCAAAAGCTGCTCCTTGTGCCATATGAGATTGATGCACATCTGCTTGAGTCCGCAAAGTTTCTATAGCCGCACCATCCACACCGCCCGCATAAGCACAGGCAAGCCCTACGCCTGCCCAAAGGTCCTCATGCCGTGGTGGGGCGAAGGCCTTGATAGTTTTAGGAATCCTCTCAACATCGGCACCGTCCACAAACCAAAGGCTTCGCCCCAATCCCTGATCAAAAACCCGCATAGCGTAGTCAGAAAGTCGCTTAGGAGTCACATGCCCTTCAACGAAACGGGGCCAATGGAAGTATCCGGAGTGAAACCCATAACCATCCTGAGCAAGCCAGCGCAGTAGCGGGTCCAAGCGCGCCAGAGCCCGCGTAACGTCAAGGCGAAGCCAAGGAAGCCTTGCAAGCACCCAACCAACGCCCACATGCATCATGTACACATGAGCCTCCCCTGGACCGGAAAGAAAGTCGTACAGACGTTTTCTGCGAAACGGGGAGAGATAATCAAGGAGGCAGAGGCCCATCGCTGCTCCCTCGAATGCGAACCCGCGATGCTCAATATCAACAGCGAAAAGTCTTCTCTCAAGTATCTCTGGTTCGTCATCGAGAAGTGCCGCATGATATCCTACTAGGAAAGTGTGACCAATTTCCTCCAATCGCTGTTGTGCCCCAACGGGGCCCTTCCGAAAGCCACGCCGGGAAAAGGTCACTTCCTGTGGAGAGATGCCTAAGAGATGTTTCCGAATGTCCCCGAGAAAAGAAATTCCTGCTACAAGTGTTTTTCCCACTGAAACCTCCTTAAAAATATCCAAGAAATACGACGATACGGGAGAAGAGTGTTGAAAAAGCGTTGGATCGTCCGATAACTCCCCCTTCTGAGGTACAACGCAATAGGTTCAGCATCGACACACGTCTCATCATCGCAAGGGGGCCCGGACACTACACAAGAAAACTGACGGAACTGTGTCATTGATAAATGTGGATACAAAACATTAAAGAGTGATAAAATGCCGGACATGGGTAAATCTCCTTTTTCAGTTATAGTTTTTCGTTATTCATAACTTAAGGTATTGCTGAAACGTTTCCAAAATATTCTGAGATTTTTCATCGCGAAACTCAATCCTGTGTAGCCGTAGAGCCGATCATAGATTCCACAAATAAGAGATTTTGGCGACGATAACTCGATCCGAAAACCGAAGTCTGTCGGCGGAAGTGTCCCAATCCTCATTATAAGCAATGAAGAAATGGCTTTTTGGACTGTATTCCCAACCGACAAGAAAACTGATAAGATACTTGAGGCTTATTTCTCTCTGATCGTAATACATCCGGTTCCAGAGGGCTTGGGCGAATAACCGACAAAAAAGATCCCTCGTCAACAGATAAGTAACTCGAAAAGAATTGGCAAGAAATTTCCCGTCTGTTTCGCCATCCGGATTTGAAGTTTGGGCATAGCCAGTGGTCAACTCAAAAGTTAGGTTATTTTTAGGACGCAGGGTGCCGGAGAGATTAAAACCGCTTTGCTTACCGACGTACTTTTGGGAAAAATTATAAAAGTCGCCCATATTCAATTGCAAGGTCGTGAAAATTCGCTTGGCTGTATCGGTTCTCAGGAAAATGCTTCCTGTTTTCGCCCAGAAAAAGTCCGTGAGTTCAGATTCCTTGGAGTAACTAAACATCACTCCAAACTGCTCCAACACCGACTCTCGAAATCTCATCTGAACCCACATAATGTTTGACCAAAGGAGGATATCTGGATCAAAAAAAGGGCTGATTTTGAGGTTAGGGTTCTTTAACGCCAAATCGAGGAAGTAGTCGTCGGTATAAAGTCCTTGAAACAGATGTCCTTGTGTCCCAATGAAAAGTTTCTCAAGTCCTAACACAGAAGGACGGGGAGTATATTCGAGTTTAGTCCCAATACCCTGCCACCCTCGGTAGAGCTCCTTTTGAAGGAAACCTGTTTGATTCGCTGAAAATTCTGGTTCCATCCGATCCATAGAGACTTCTGTGTTGAAGCGGTCAGTTTTTCTGGTGAACGTAAGCAAATACGCTCTGGCAGGTTCGAGTTTGCTCAAGGCGTTCCAACTTTGAGCGATTTGTCCGATGAAAAACGCATTTTCTCCGACTTCAACGTTGGCATCCAAACCGAGGACCCGTTGGTTTTCATCCATCATTTCTTTCCCAGCATACAGTATGCCAATGTTAGATTTTTCAAGGATATCCCGCTTTGTTCTGAGGATGGTGAACAACGCCCGTTCTTTCGTTTCTGTTTCATCTTGGAGACCAAAATAGTTCCAGTCCCCTGTCTGGCTCGAAATAAAGCCCAGGGTGTAGTTTCCGACTTTGCCAGTCACATTAGTTCCCCATAAGATATCCCCTCTATTACCGATTCGGCGGCTATAGTAAAGTTCCAACGGGGTTGCAAAAATGCTATTTCCTTCAATGAAAAACGGACGTTTCTCCGCGAACCTTGTCGGAAATCGGGTTAGGTTGATTTCCAATTGATCGGCTTCCACCTGAGCAAAGTCTGGATTGACCATGCTACTTAACCGAAACTGATTGGTAAGTCTGTATTGAAAATCAATACCGAGGTCACTTCGACCTTTAACGCCTTTCCCTTGACTTTCTGTCGTCCCTCCCATAAAGTACGGATAAACTTCCACGTGTTCGCTTGATTGGATACCTTCTAATCCAATCAAATGTCCAAGTGCTGACATCCGGGTCCAGTATCCCCCATCACTGCCGAGGGGTTTCCATGCGTCTGTTTCCCGTTTTCGTCGAATGAACCGTTCAAAGTTAATGCCCCAAACCTGCTTTTCCGTATCAGTAAAGCGAAAATTACTGAACGGAATTTTGAATTCGGCAGTCCACCCCAAGTCATCAATATTACCTTCTGCCCACCAAACGCCCTCCCAAGAGGAATCCGCTTTTGAGTCATCATATCGATAATTGTCGTCTTTCACTCCACCAGGGGTACAGACAAACTTATATCCCGTTCGATGGTCGTGATAAGGATCGATAAAGAAAGAGATGACATCAGAATCAAACGCATTACCACGGCGGCTGATCCGGTTTACAATGTTCTCTGGTTCTGAGTCGTAACACCGAAATCCAACATATAAGTGATACCGATCGTAAACAATATAACAAACCGTCTCCTCAGAGGCAACTTTCTCCGGAAAATCCTTCCAAACGAAACCACTGACGGGAGAAGCTTTCTTCCATGCCTCATCGTTTAAAATTCCGTCAATCTTAGGAGGTGAGACTTCCTTTAGTGGGTATGCTCTAGCAGTATAGTTCCCTAAACCATCTTCATGAGCGTTGAGTGGAATTGAGGGCGGAAGAGATACGAAACTCATAATGAATAAAGCAAATTTCAATCGGCACATCCGGGTCATGAAGTATCTCCTTCTAGATTGTACCCCGCTGTTTCCTGCTCGGGGTGTGGCGTGTATAGAAAAATATCGGTTTTCGCAAAATCTGCCTGCATCATCTGTTCATGAAAGCATGTGAGCTTAACATCTACGGTTCTCCTTTCTTGGCTACCAGATAAAGATGAAACGCTTCACTGCTAACTATTGATCCCGTGAATTTTGCCAATTCCGTCAGCGAGTGCTGCGCAACCAAATCCTGCTCCAACATCCGATTAAGAATTATCAGAACATCTGCTTCGGACTCCACCCCAATTTTCTTAGCACTCTCAATGACCTGCTCGTCTGAAACCTCATGAATCCTTGCCTGATTCCAGACGATGAAAGATCCGAACCGGTCACTACGCGGGTAGTAGAACGATCTTTTTTCCGTATAGCCAACAATTGTGCTTACAGCCGAGTCTTTATCGCCGACTATCAACATTTCTTGCAGCCCTTCGGTCTGAATGAATTCTGCTGTTGCCTTACCATAAGAGAAAACATAGCGATAATCCGTGCAAACAGCGATAATACCACCGATGAGGTGGAAGATGAGAATGAATGTTAACACCGGACGGAATGATTTCTGACAGATAGCACTAAATCTGTCAATGGATGTTGACCCTTTTGGACCTTCACAGCTTTGGTAGATCCAAGCAACCATAACGAAGACGATAAATAAAAACCCATGATGACGAAGGCTACCATAATACTTGCTGTAGAAAAGGATAAGCAGCCCGATCGTCCCCAAAAGAAAAATCAACCACGCGATCGGTCTTCGGAATAGCATCAGTGAAAACCAGATCACCAAAAAACAAGACAACATGAATTGAATCTTCGCATAGAATTGGAACTGTCCCAACCACTGGGTCCCCCAAAAATGGCGTGTCGCTTCCGGGACAGGGAAGAATGCATCTGTTAGAGTCTTGATGACTTTCGCGAGGCGATCCGCATCATAATGGGTGTACCAGCCGACCGCAAAGCCGCTATCGGCAGGAGGAATGATTTGCAGGAGAGATGTCAAAATCCCAAGTCCCATCAAACTGAACCCGATAACAATATGCGATTCCTTGATTGAAGTCTCTGCCAAGATACAATTTCGACGGGAGATATAGTCCACTAATAGCGCAAAACTCACAGTTATAGCGACAATTAGGGCATGAACGCTCGTATGTCCTAATAGAAAGAGAACTGTACCGACCCATAAGAACCTGAAGTAACGCCGCTGAAATAGAACACAAAATATGCAGATTAACAGAACGCCGAGGGCATAGTTTCGACAAATAATTGAATATTCATAGAGGGAAAAATATCCGAAGGCAAACAAAAATTTGTGGAGATGTGTAAAAGGCGAGTACCGTCCAAAGAGGTAGATAGTTGTCGCGGCAATTAGCAGATGGAACACCTGCATAATACCAGGCGATTGTGTAAAACGACTGAGCATCAGCAGACAAGCGTGCCAAAGTCCAGGGTGCCCTTCGTATTTGAGGTTACGATACAAATCAAGAAGGGATATACTATCTCGAGCAAGCAGCCAGGCTTGAATCTCATCTCTCCACATCTCATGATGTAATGCCGTGAGCGTCCCAACACAGAGAAAAATCGTCGTCAGACTAATCCCATAGATTTGATCAAATCTATCTTTGACCATAGGACTGATGCCTATGCGCATAAAGCCTCCAGAAGTTACAGAAAGTTTTTCAGAGATCAAAGCCTATTGAGAACACATCCGTAGACGATCAAAACCAATTACATTTTTTTACGAGTAATAAGTATAGCTGCGAATAAAAGTTTTAGGCATTCAAAGACAAACGGACCCAATGTAAACACGACTTAGATATCTTCCGAATATATTTCTTTCACAACTGCTTCAATTGTTGGTTCTTCAATCTTCATGTCCCGTGGATGGAAGTGGTCAAGGATCGTTTGAATGATATTAATTGCCGAAATTTCATTTTTGTCAAATGAAATCGTTAATGAGTAATCGTTTCGTTTTGTGAATTCGAGTTGGGCGATATTTAACTTCTCACGAATAACATCTATATCAATGTGCTCATAAAGGTCTATCTGAATTTTTCGTTTTCTTGCCAACTCATTTTTTGCTTTTTCTAGGTCCCCGTCAAAGATAATTTTACCTTGATCAATAATGAGGGTTCTTTGGCAGAGATACTCGATGTCACTGAGGTCATGCGTCGTTAAAATTATGGTCGTTCCGAGACTCGCATTCATTTCTTTAATGAATTCTCGAATATTCGATTTCACTGCAACATCGAGTCCAATCGTAGGCTCATCGAGAAAAACAACAGGTGGATTATGTAATAAAGAAGCAGCAATATCACACCGCACCCTCTGCCCCAAGCTTAATTTTCGGACAGGAATATGGAGGAGTGGACCAATTTCTAACACCTCATCAAACTTTTTTAACTGCTTTTGAAAATCATTTTTGCTGACTTCATAGATGTCCCTGAGGAGAGTAAAGGCCTCAATGACAGCTATATCCCACCACAATTGGGAACGTTGTCCAAAAACAACACCTATATTTTTTACATGTTGCCTTCTCTGCTTATGAGGGACAAGACCGTTCACCTCCACCCTTCCCTCGGTGGGGGTAAGAATCCCTGTCAATATTTTAATTGTCGTTGATTTGCCGGCACCGTTTGGACCAATGTAACCGAGAGTCTCTCCTTGTTCAACATGGAAACTTATATTATCTACTGCTTGAACGAATTGATACTCTCTTTTGACCAAGTTCATCAAAGCACCCGATAATCCCTCCCTACGCTTAGAAATTTTGAACGTTTTGGTCAGGGTTTCGACCTCGATTAAAGCCATTAGACCATTCCTCCATCATTTCAGCATGAAAAACTCAATCAAGAACCAGCACTCTCATACCTTTGAAGGCCCCTCTTCCATATGAACAACCCGATTCCCCATGTCAAAAGGGCAATGAGAGGAGTCATTCTCACGTGAAAGATATAATCCGTTCTCTCCAAAAAGAGCGTTGCCGGATAAAATGAAGTAAATGCCAAGGGGAGTATCCAAGAAAGAAATACTTGTAATGGAGCACTGTAAATCGTGATTGGATATTTCGCGAAATCACGAATTGTCATTAAAGGCCAAGCGATTGCCCCTGTTGGATCCTTCACCCAAAAAGTTAGGCTAACCAAAATCAACACGACCCCCCCCAAAATCAAGACAGCAGAAAAAATCAGGACAACAAAAAAGAAAAGCAAATGGTAGGAGAAAGACAAATTTAACTTAACAGCGGCGTAGGATAAAGCACCGAATCCCAGCGCTAAAGTGGAGAACGAACCAATGTCCAATCGCTCAATGATAATCTGAAGCAGAGGTGGCAGCGGGCGAAGCAGGACGCGGTCCAAGTTTCCATCAAGAATGTAAAGACGTCCGAGGTTGATGAGATTTGAAAAGAACATTGAAAACAAAGCCATGGAGGTTTGGGAAAACCCGTAAATAAAAAGAATCTCCCCATAACTCCAGCCATTAATGTCAGGGATATGGTTGAAGATAGTCAATACAAAAATAAGCGTTCCGATTTGAGCTGAGAGAGCAGATACTATCTGAATCAAAACATCGGCTCGATACTCGAGGCGGGATTTTAAATACTGACTAAGATATCGAAAATATATCTTGCTATAAAAAAAGAGGGACCGCATCGACAAAAAAATTAGCCCCCTTGTATAGTTATCTTTTGAATGGAATTTTTAAATAAAAAATATCCTGCTGTGGACAAAGCGAACACCCAGACAGTTTGAGCGCACAACACAGCGATTCCGGCTTCTTTGCCTAAATGACCTAAGTAAATTTCCATAGGCTGATAAAAGATGAACCGAAATGGTAAGTAATTCATCGTTGAGACCAGCCATGCAGGATACATCACCAATGGAATCAATGTTCCCGATAACAGTTCAATAATCGCAGAGGTTGCGTGGAGAATACCTGAGTTATCTTCGACATAGAAGATGGTTAGCCCCACCAAAAAAGCGATTCCAGCATGAACCAAAGCCCCTAATACAAGACTGGTGAGAAATATTGCCAGATGGTCTGGGGCAGTTAATCCGACTAGTAATGCCCACAGGGTTAAGACTGGAACAATCCTAAAGACGGAGTGAAACAAAATGCCTCCGAATGCGTGGAAATAAATGTACAGTTGGTAACTGACTGGTTTTAAGAGATTCATAATCAGTTCGCCGGTACGGTACTGCCCTCCCATTTCACGAGAAATTGCCCCCGAAAATTCGTTTATAAAAAAGCGAAATACACCAGCAATTGCCACGTATGTAACCATATCTTTGAGAGAATATCCTCGAATCACTCTTCCATCGGTCAAAATTGCTTTCCAAAGAAAATAACTCACGATCACTATCAGAAGATATTCCGTTAAAACTAAAAAAAAATGGGCGCGGTAACTGAGTTTATCAACAAAGCGAATCTTGCTGAATCTGATATAAATTCTGAGATGTCTCCAAGACTTTCTGAGATTTTCCATTACAAAAAGCGAGATAAGAATTGACACTCTCATATGCACTCAAAATTCTACAGCGTGTAGAGGGTATCCTTGGGAGATCAGAAACTTATTTTTTCATGTGACCTTGCTAAAAATGAAAAATAAAATTCCTCGTATCGCTTGGCAACGTTTACTACGTCAAATCTTTCCCGCGCTGTTCGTAAGGCGTTTTGACTAAGGATTCGCCGTAGAGATTTATCCCTAATCAAAGAACCAATCGCTTTCTCCAATGCCCGTTGGTCGCCATAAGGCACAAGAAGACCTTCCTTTAGATGGGTGACGGCATCTCTCACACATTCAACATCTGATAAAACGCAGGCAGTGCCCATTGCCATGGTTTCAAGAACACAATTATCCATTGCTCCTCTTTGAGGGTGTGGTGTATAGACAAAAATGTCTGTTTGAGCGAGGATATCTGGAATTTCACTTGCCCGCCTCACGCCGAGAAACTTAATTCTGTCTGTTGACGTTCCGTCTTCCCCTACAATCCAGAGTTCAGCATTCTGAAAAGTTTCTAGCACTCTTTCCAAAACTGGCCAGAAGTACTCGGCACAACGTGAAGGACGGCAGACGCGCGTCAAGATGACTTTATCTTTGTTTTGTTTTCGACGATAGGCAAATGCGCTTAAATCAACTCCATTCAAGATAGTGGTGCAATCGTTGGCAGGTTCTTGGAGTTCCCGAACGGCAGAGGCAACACAGATGATAGGACAATCTAAGACGGGTAACTTGTTAAAGTATCTCAGGGTAATGACAAAAGGTTTTCTGGTATCCTTGAGTAGTTGATAAAGTGATTCCTTGTTTCTAAATGAGAGAATATGTAGATTAATTAAGTCCGCGTTCATTAAGAGGCTGAGGGCTCGTTCTTCATCAATAATCTCATAATCAACAGCAGGGGTCAGGAAAATCGGAATCTCTATTTTCCTGAATTCCTGAATCATTTCCCCATCACTCAGCACCAAGACGAACGGGTCGGTTTTTTGACTAAATTGACAAAGGTTTTTTACCGACCGTTCTGTGCCTCCATAATTCGCCCATGGAAGAATATGAGCCACCTTTAACATCTCTAATGTTATCCCTTAAAAGTTGGGTAGCACCTCAGAGACAAACTTTATACTACTTTGGAAATCGGTAGAATTCTGTCATGCTGATATTTTTTACTCTGAGGGACTCGTTGCAAATCGGAGTTCGGCGTTCGGGTCAGAAACGTGCAGGGAATATCCCCACATCCCGGTATATTCTGCACACTTAACCAAAACGGTGTTCCATCCCTTCTTCAACGTCAATATGAAATAGTTTGGGCGGCTGCTATAGCCGAGATATGGGAGGGTTTCCTTCTGATTAACAAGTATTTTTGTAATGTCGTCGCTCTGGATGCTGGCAAACACTTGCCGATCAGAAGGGCTATAGACATAGCTGAGCCCATAAGCGATCACAAAGTCATCGGAGTAGATAGATTTGAGGTCAAGCCATCCCTGGTTATCAGTCATCGCCTCCTGCCACGTGACCTGCTCGGATCCTACCAAATATGTCTCTGTGCGCTCCCAGGTCTTCTCTGGTTCAAGTGCTTGCGCAAATGCGGGGATGGCGCGTTCCACTTCTGCGTCGTCCGCATCCTCCCGAACGCCAAGGTCGAAAGGACCAATCACCATCCACTCTTTTATAGGAATCAAGTTTTCGACGGGCACCGGCGCGAAATGATCCGACCACTGCCGCACTTGAGTTCCTCCGTAAGATATCTCATATGTGACAGAAGGAAGGGGTAAGAAATCCAGGCAAGATGCCTTAAAAACGAAATCCGCAGTCCTGCCTGGCTTGACGACAGCCCTGATTTCTCTCGGCGTAATGTCCCACGAACTTCCGTCCGGAATGGAAAACTTAAGGGTAGCCGTGACCTTCTTTTCCAACGTATTTTTGAGATGTCCGATGAACTGCCCTTCGTTCAGATCTTGGGTATAAGGAAAATGTTTCTCCCAAGTGAACAATTGGCTTATTTTCTCTCGGAATTCGCGCGGTGCGATATCATAAGGATGGAGACTCCCGGGTTCAATGATCGCGATATGCACAGCATCTCCGTCCACGGTGACCGTTGTATAGTGGTGAAATGATCCGTACTCCAAAACCTCGCTGGGAGTCAGTCCCCCCCCGGTTGCACTTAAAACAAAATAGGGACGATTGTGACGCATTTCGTAGGCAAGACCGTGGAAATGCCCTGCAAACACAGTTACGGGCAATCCTTCTAGCCAAGACTCAATCATCTCCCACTGGGCATATTCTTCGCCGGTGTAATACCAGACTGGACGATGCATAAATATAAAAATATGCTTGGTTTCCCGATGGGCAGCAATATCCATCTGGATCCATTCCATCTGTTCTAAGCCAAATGTGGTTTCGCCCGACCGCCATCCTTCTTCCGTGTTTAACAACATGAAATGGCATCCTTTATAGTTGAACGAGTAGTAGGTCTTTCCAACATTTGCTTTCCAGTAGTCATACATCACCTTATTGGAGATGTCATGGTTTCCCGGAAGAAAGAAGAGGGGGATCCGGATCCGGTTGGCGTGCTCTAGGAATTTCTTCCATTCGACCTCAACAACTTCGACATCAGAGGTGTAACCTTGGATGAGGTCACCTACCATTATAGCAAAGTCGGGTCGTAAATGGCTGACTTCATCCATGGCGCGGTCGAAGATGTACCAGTTTTTCTCGCCACCGCCGGTCTTATCGCCGATGATAGCAAATGTGAACTTCTCTTGATCCCGTGGAAAGGGACGCTCAATACCCGGCACGTTAGGAGAAAGCGTCGGAGCTAGGCCTTCTAACCCGTGCACATAGGCATTGAGGTTTTTGGGTGTAAAAAAGAGAAGCATCCCTAAGACTACAAACATGTTGACTTTTCTCATGCGTTCTGATTTCATAATTCTTCCTTCTCTGTTCCAACTTCATTTGCATACTTTTAAGAGCATCTTGTGTTAACCACCTTTTTGATGTCTATATTCTAAGTTATGTCCATAACGTTCACACTGATCTTTAACCAATTGATAATAATCTCTCATAACTTGTTTTTTTTCGACTAAGTCATAGTATTGCTGAACCATCACGTTATAAGTATGTATATCCAATTGGTAGGTGCTAAGGCGCCAATGAAGGTAAATCTCAATGTAGGGATGTTTTTGGCAGAATTTAATATAATTGCCGACTTTGCTTACAATTTTATGCTCATCTGAGAGTTGATGCATCAATCGGTAAACAATTGCTTCCCTATCGAGGACAAAGCGAAGTCCCCGTTTATAGAGACGATACCCCATCTCGAAATCTTCGAGTCCCCAACCTTTAAATTTTTCATCGAATAGTTCCATATGTCTGCCCAGATGACGCTTTTTGACAGAAACATTTGACGTTACGAACAATAGCCATGGAAGTACAAATCCGTTCATATTAGAGGTGTAAGTGTCATAAACCTGCTCCCATCGGTCTCTCTCTCCCCAATAAGACAATTGGACGAGTTTATCGAATCCATGACGCAGAATATCTTCTGGGCGAATCAATGCTGTGTTTTCAGGGACGTTTTTTAAATAGTGAAGCATTTTGTGCCTTTTTAATTGCTCAATCAAAATGCCTTTGTTCGCAGAGGAATCTGGGAGCATCTTAAAAAACGTTTGATACCTGTATCCAATAACGCTGAAGTTGTCGCTTTCACTGTGAAATTTCTGATGTCTTTCTATAAATGTTGGGGCCGGGATGCAGTCATCATCAATAAAAATTATCGTCTCACCTTTTGCCTGTTCTATCCCACGATTCCGCGCAGCGGATCGTCCTTTATTCTCCTGTCGCGTGTAGTTGATCTGGTAAGGAACTTTGAGAGATGAAATGAAGTCATCAGTTTGGTCAGTTGATCCATCATTGACGACAACGACCTCATATTTATCTATTGGATAAGTTTGCAATTTAAGTGCTGTCAATGTGATTTCAAGAAATTCTTTTTTATTATATGTCGGAATTACTACGCTTACATCAATAGCCATTATTGTCCTCGCAAAAATCGCGGCAACTCAGCCGCCTTGTTTATACCTCGTGTAGTTTTGGTGTATGACAAGAATTTACGAGCGTATCTATAACGCAACAAGTTTCCCAAGGATCGCACCGACCTCACTCAATTGGGAGACGACTTCCCAAGCAATCCGTTGGATTTTCTCCAGAGTATTATTACATAAATGACCGTCATAAGGACTTTGGGCGTAAATCCCCTCAGGCGTAAGTAACAACTCATTTGGATGACCTACATTCCAGATGATTACCTGGTTCCCAACCCATTCTATAGCTATACCTGACTTTGCAGCAAATTTCTGAACCTTAGGTAGTAAAATTTGCTCGATTTGCCAGCACTCCTTGTGAGTTGTGGCTTCAATGGGAATAATAACAATTCGCCGGTTGGAAGAGAAAGATTGAATATGTCGTTGTCTCCAGAGTCGATAAGGACGTCCACTCTGAAAGAGAAAGTACAGGCCTGAAAGAGATTCCTTGGTCGCGGTAAGGAAACCCGCTCGCTCAAGGTAGTAACGATACAAGAATGCAGTTTGTAAAAAACGCCCTAAAAACAGCCGTCTCCCCCCATGAAAGTTTAGATTTTCTCTCCCGGGTTTAAACAAAAATTTTGATGTGAGTATATCAAGCCCATCTGGTTTCAATTTTGAAATGACTTCAGTGGGAAGTTCAACTTCATAGTCTCTCTGAAGTCTCAAAAGCAACCCATAAAGAATCGTTTGGAGAGAATTTTTTCGAGCAAACTGATATAAATAATCCCAATCGAAATTATTCCCAGCATGTCTTAAGACTACATGAGTATCATTTAAATCTCTTAATTTAGCGTATCCGTGTCGACTAATATGTGAACATATAATGAGAATACAATCCTCTAACGATGCCACCAAAACTTCTCGGTGCCCCACGCGTAATGGAATTGCCCGATCCCACATATTTGATTCTAAGATACTATCACCACATCCTGGAAATGCTCCCAAATGTAAATCAAAGGGTAAAGCCCTCGGGTCACCATCCAAGTCCAACATTTCGGCAATTCCAAAGATTCCATCAGACGACTGTGCTGAATAAGGATACTTCTCCAATCGAATTCGCTTTGGACGATGCCGAATTCGTTTGAAGGCATCGATTCCTTTCCAGACGGTATCTTGAGAAATTACCAAGTCTATATCCCCCATCTGTCGAAAGGACTCTGCTGGATATAGATTCTGAAAACATGCGCCTTTGATGACCATGAAGCGCCCACCTATTGCTGAGACCTCTGCATGAAATAATTCTAAATCGGCAAATAGTCTCATGATATATTTCTTTCTTTCTTCTAAGTCCTGCTGTGCCTGAAGAAAAAATTGATTTAAGAACGTGAGGTGTTGGCTTTGTTCTTTAAGGCAAAGAATATTGTGATAAACCTGAGGAGCAACCCCCTGAGCCCATGCAATATCCACCAAAGTCGTCGCATCAAGGTTTTGATTTTCATGCAGGAAAGATTTAGCTTGTCTCATTTCTTTTTTTGATGGCCACAACTTTCCAACCAATCCTACCAGTCTATTATATGGGTGCTCATTTCTAAAAAACATAGAATCGTTGCCTCAAAGGGAACAGTCGACAGTTCAGAGATTATCAGTATGTCAACATTTTACCTTCTGAAGCGATTTTCTGTCAAGATTTTTTGACATTACCGCTCTTTAGGGTTCAAAGCAGCATTGAGACCTTCAAGTGCCAAAGCCTTCCAGGTTCTCTCGATGATTCGGGGTGAAACTTCAATCGCCTCTTGTATCTGTTTATCGGTGTAAATCTTTTGGTTTTTCGAAAAATCATTGACGAATTCACCGATTTGGCATATAATCTAATATGGAAGCCACAATTTCGAGGTTTGTCAATAAACTTGAGACACCAGAACTCTAATCATCTATGGACTGTTTTCACAGAGGAGAAGTTAAAGGGAACACGAAAAATGACGGAACTAAGATACTCTCCAGAGCATGAAGTTACATTTGTCCTCCCTGCCACCGCTTTTGAAAATATATTTCAAAGCCTTCAGCCCCCGACTGGGATGATCACTGTAGGGCAGAGAGATTACAAATTATTTCGACGAAAACGCAATGTTGCTCTGCATTTTTTCGCCAAGAGTGATGACCTAGACATCAAGTTGCGATTACAATTTCGCTTCAAGAAGGGCCAGATAAAAGCTCGCTTTTCTCCCAAGATGGTCGTTGGAAATCAAATTGTGGAAGGGAGGTGGAAAGAGGATATAGAAATTGGAAAAGCCTTTTCAAAGGTAAACGGTTTTGGCCCTATAATAGCTAGTTTCATTAAAGAACAGTTTAAGCAAACCTATGTGTCGGGAGGGAGAAGGTTACAACTCTCACTAGACAAAGTTATAGGCTTCAATCCGGAAGCTTCCGGGCAGCACGGTCTACCATTTTACCATTTAGAAGTTGAAAGTGATTACCCACAATCCTTAGAAGAATTCACTAATTGTGATTACTTTCACAATCACATCTCACCTTGGGTCAGGTGTATGGAACACTATGATACTAAATGGCTTCAAGCCAGTTTATACTGCAAAGGAGATTTCTGCTTCAAATTTAGCACAGAGAGTAGCTTATTGGACTATTTAATGTCAATCAAACAAAAACTACTCCCAAGGATTTGAGATGAGAGCACTCCGCGATGAATGTTATTCGTGGAGGGGCTAAGTAAAAAGTAAACGAGCCCAGTCTCGTATGGAAGGAGCACTACTTTGATAAAAGGAATTGAACCAGTACCTTACAATGAATTAGATGCCATTGAACATGAACTCAAATTTGTGATCGATCAAGATTGTGATCAAAAGGCAATCTTGGATTTCGCTTTTTCCCCTTATGGAAAAATCCAAAAGTTCAGGACATCTTCCGTCGAGGATATCTATCTGGATACCTCCGATTATTGTCTTGCCAAACACGGTGCCTTTTTCCGGTTAAGAGAAGGTTGGAAGAAGAACAAGATCACCATAAATTTCAAGTTTCCTGGTGAACAACGCGACGGCGTTTTTGCCCGCAGAGAAGTTAGAAGTCGATTTAAGCCCGGTCCCATTGACATTAACAGGGCATTGGATGTTTCATGTGAGGCATCGCTCGCTGCCATTTCATTTTTTAAAACATATGCACCTACGGGGTCGGACCCACAAGAGGTGTCTTGCCGTTTACGAGTGACGACTAGACGTGTGCTGTACGCGCTTTTTGGAGGCGACGATGAATGGGAAGAGTGTGGCATAATCTTCTTTGATACTTCCACATACCATCGTTCAACATCTCCGCAGGAAAAAAGAGAGGATTTCGAGCTTGAATTCGAGATTAGTTCTGACCTGATTTCCAGAAGAACATTGGATTTATTAGACGAAATAAACAATAGGTTATTGAGTTTTGGTTTGTTACCGAGCCGGAAAAATAAATATGCGCGGGGGCTTGAACTTTTTGGTGTGGATGTTTCTAGCAAGAGTTCTACGTAAAAACTCGCAACACTTCCCTAGTGTCTGTCTCGATGCTTATCGTTATGAGTAGTCGTATTTCTATAACGAATTGAAACACTATAAATTAAAGAGCTATCCAGCGGCAAAAGCAAAGTCTTTCCCGATGTGTGTAGCAAATTTGAGAGTACCTCAAGGTAGAAAGTCGCAATGAACTTACTAAACCAAATTCCGGAAATCGTCGCAAAATATTCAACACCTTTATATCTTGTGAATGAGGCTTTGCTACGACAAACTATTCGGAATTTCGTTTCTGCTTTTCGCCAATTCCGTGCGAATACACAAATAGCTTATTCATACAAGACAAACCCACTCCTTGCCATCTGTCAGATTATGCATCAAGAGGGGATATGGGCAGAGGTAGTTTCTGGGGACGAACTTCAAAATGCACAGAAACTTGAAGTCCCCTATTCAAATATTGTGTTTAACGGACCATATAAAACCGATGACGAACTCGAGTTGGCTCTTCGAGAGAAAATTATCTTAAACCTTGATAATTTTATCGAATTAGAGAAGGCAGAAACGATAGCACGGTCTCTCCTGATGAAAGGTAGGGTTGGACTACGGATATCAATGGGATATTCGACGGGGCATCTTAGCGGTTCGGACTCTAAATTTGGATTTAGCCTCAAAACTGGCGAAGTTAAACGTGCTATTGAGCGAGTTATAGAGAGCGATGTTCTAGTTCTTGAAGGGTTACACTTTCATCTGGGTACAAACCTCAAACATGTAGATTATCATCTCAAGGCAATTGAGGAAATTAACGCTTTTTTCCAAGGCTTAACACATTCGCAACGCAAAAGACTTCGCTATATAGACATAGGTGGCGGCTTTGCTATTAGAGAAAATCGCCCTCTTGACATTGAGCCGCAAGATTGGCATGTTCCCAGTGTCAATGAGCTAGCAGCAGAGATTTGTACTACGATTAATAAGGTGTTTCCTCAGGAAACCTTACTGCTTGTAGAGCCTGGTCGTGCTTTAATAGCAGACAGCTGGTGGTTTGTGGCAAAAGTTATTCATGTCAAACACCGGCAGCTGGGCTTCTACGGGATACTCAATGGTGGTTCTAATCTCGTTCCGTCAACATATTACCACGCCCACCCTATAGAGATAATCTCACACACCAATCCGGATGAGAGAACCACTTCTATAAACGGAACAAAGGTGGATTTCTTTGGACCTTTATGCATGTCCATCGATCTTATGGCTAGTTGCCAAATGACAAATCCACCAAATGTTGGTGATATAGTTATATTTCAAAGTATTGGGGCCTATAACTATTCAGAAGCCTGGACTTTCTCGCGCGGTAAACCTCCGGTCATTCTTTTACGAACAGATGGTTCCCTCTTCACTATTCGCGATAGCGAGCCCTTTAATGTCCTTCATCACTTAGAACATTTACTATAGTTATTCGGTCTCTAAATGGACATACCCCGACGATCCATCCACAGTCACGATTTGATTATTAGATACAACTTTTGTGGCTATATCTGTACCAACGACTGCCGGTATCCCATATTCTCTGGCTACGACTGCTGGATGTGATAACATAACGCCCATATCAGTAATAAGTCCTCCGATGATACCAAATAATGGTGTCCATGCGGGTGTCGTAATAGGGCACACGAGGATGTCGCCTTTAGTCACTTGTCTTGATTCAGCAATTGAGTGAATGACACGCGCTTGGGCCTTAACACGTCCAGGTGAACCCGCCTCACCCCGCAACAATTTGCTCTCACGTACAGCAGCGAGTCTGGTTTGTGGAGAGAGTATAAGTCCTTCGTTAATTTCTGGCAGGATTTTTTCCTTCTCAGGATAGAGGATATCCCATTGATATTTCATGTTAGGGGGTAGCTGCGTCGGTGGTGAGCCAATTATTCTTGGAGGAACTACCTTTTCAAAATATTTAAGTTCATCACGGCGATGGGCGATCACTTCACTCCAATTGAAGCTTCCCCCCTTATGATTTATAATCTCCTCGACTTCATCCATCATCAAGAAAAAAATATCCTGTGGCTCTTCTATCCACGAGGAGGCAACCAAATGGTGTCCGATTTCCAGCAGAATTTCTCGTAATATAGCATAACTTTGCGTCACATTAATAATATAACGATCCTGTCCTATTGGCAGAGCTTTTTGGGCGCGCTGAAGATTTTTCAAGAAGTGATTCAGTTGTTGTTGATTACCAGATAGATGCTTCGCTACTTCGTTGGTGGCAATCTCGCGCTTTCGCTCCAGACGCTGCAAACGTTCAGATGGTGTTTCCCCCTGTTGGCTAATTCTTTGGGATAAAATCGATAATAAAGATGTTGGTTTCTCTTTCCACGAAGGCGTTAATAGGTTATCTCCTCCGAAATGCCCAGACTTCGTCAGGAACTGTTCAAAGAGTTGCCAGTAGCCAGTACCACGAATCATCTTCAAGGCGAGGTCTGGCGGGTTATTGAGAACAATCGATGATAATTCAGATTCCAGTTTTATCTTCTTCGTCAATTCCCATAGTGTCTCTTCCACTTCATAGGCTTTACTTTTCAGCCCCTGTAATAGCGTGTTTATATCAATTTCATAATCGTTTCCTAATAACTCTTTAAGGAATTTCGTTAAGTTTTCAACGATGGGATACCATATTACCCCGGCAATAGCACCGAGATATTCGTGGTGTTTGTGTTGTGATAGAACCTTTTGCAAATGTCCGATCAATTCTCCTAAAGACGCATTTTTCAAATCGAATTGGGACCATTCCTTAATATCACGCTCTATTTCTGGCAACCACTCCTTATACCATTGCTCAGGAACTTCCTCCATCAATTTCACTATCGTCTGTTCATACGCTTTGCGGTAGGTAGCGATCTCTTCCTCATTTAGTTGGAGTGGAATATCGGTTGTGTAAAGGTACCCATTCACTACTAACGCACGATATCTGAAAATCGAGTGCCAATTTTTTCTTGCTTTGTTAAAAGAGTCTACAAACATCATAAATAGATGCGCTTCCCAAGGACATAAAGGTGTTGGTGCAAGTTCATCTTCGCGGCAGAATGGAAGGGTAGAATCTTGTGGATGAGTCCATACAACTGGAAAACCAGCTTCTACTCGGAGGGCAGTAATTGGGCGAGATTGAAGTAAATAAAGGGTTCCCGCACTATAACTCCATTCTATATCCTGAGGGAGCCCAAAACGTTCCTCAACTAAACGTCCAGCATCTAACAACTCAGTTATTTGTTGCTTTTCGAGTGCAGGTATGTCTCTTTGTTCAGGAGACACGGCGACTTCTAGAGTTTCGCCCTCTTCTAAGGCAATCACTTTTAATCGCTTTGATGCAACTTTGTGCTGTAGCAGTAGAGCATCGCTTTTGCGTACGATGTAAGTATCTGAAGAAACTTTACCTGAAACGATTGCCTCTCCTAGTCCGAAACTTGCATTAATGACTATTTCATTTTCGCTGCCATTGACAGGATTTGCCGTAAACATAATTCCCGATATATCGCTATCAACCATTTCTTGAACCAGGACTGCCATTCTAATGTCAGTTTCCGATATTCGGTGGTGACGACGATAGTACAAGGCGCGTTCTGACCAAAGAGATGCCCAACACCCCTTCACTCCTTCAAACAAGGCTTTTTCGTTGCGTACATTCAGAATTGTCTTATACTGTCCTGCAAAACTGACATGGGGTAAATCCTCCAAACTAGCAGATGAGCGAACCGCCACGGGAACCATAAGTTTACGCCCTTGGCTTAAATGATGATAGGCCTCACGGATATCTTTCAATAAGAATTGGGGGATATCCTCGCTGAGAATGATTCCCTGACACTTTTGAGCACACACCGCCAGTTTTGAAGGATCATCCGTATCATATGATTGCAGGATTTCTCTTAGTCTTTCTTCAATACCTGTATCCCTCGCATAAGCATAGTACCCTTCTGTAGTGATACAAAAACCTTCAGGGATATGAATTCCACAAGACATTAGTTGGCTCAGATTAGCTACTTTCCCACCAACTTTGGTTTTAAGAATTTCAGCGTTTTTTGTCAACCAGCGAATATATTGCAATTTATAATCTCCGCCGAATACCGGTCACTACGTAAAGAACGCGGTCATAACTCAGAATACCAATAGATGTAAAGACTCAATAGAGATTTGCCATCTGCTAATATTTGAGTGCCGGCTCCCAATTATTTGGACCCTCGGCGAGCAAATCAAAAAGATGCCAAACTGCACAGAAGGGATCACCCGGACCTAAATCTGCCTTTGAAATTCGAGCGATTCCGCCGTTAGTCTTTCTGTAAAAAGTTGAAACACCAGGGAGCCAACCGTCTTCGTTCTTGAAACCCATATCTTCTGTAAACTTCGATCCTTCACTGGAATACATCTGAAATCGCCAACCCCTTTTTTGAGCAAAAGTGGCTTGTCTCTCAGGAGAATCTGGTGATACTACAACAAACTCCGCACGGCTTTCCAAGTGTTGAAGGACCCCATTAAATCCATCGGCCCACATGGTACAATAAGAACAACTGCTGCCCATAGTATGAATGACAATCAAATCATCTTTGTCATCAAACATCTCAGAAAGCTTGACCTTTTTACCACTTGGTCCCTTTAAAACATAGTCTGGCACTTCTTGTGGTGGCAGCTGTCTTCTAAGATCTCTCAATCTTTTTTGCCTTTCCATAAGTTCGGTCTCCAAGCAAGCAATTTCATTCTTAAGGGTTGTTTGATTTAATACCATTTTATCCTCCTTAGTTAACTGCCTTTGCGGTTACACCGTTGACTCCTGAGATGCCTTTTTTCTCCTACAATACCGTCGCTTAAGAAACAGGAACAGCAGAATTGTATTTGCAGAGCGGACACGTAAATCTGGATTGGACAGGACAATTTTGTCAAACCTTGCGCATAATGAAATCAAGCAAATTCGGAAATCGAATACCCTTGATCATATAGGTGGATATCTTTGTCAGGCATCTTTACTCCAAGTAGCCGCAATCGTTGTTCACCGGCATTTTCCAGTGCCTGCCACGGTGGACTCAAATGCCAATTGTAGCGCTTAAGCCACCAGTAACCGTAGTAGGGGTGAACAACGCGCCTTAGCCCGCCGGACCGGTTGTGACCACCGGTATGCCAAATAGATGCATTAATGAATAATGCATCGCCAGCATCAGCATAGATGCTGACCTCTCCCGGTAGTGGTTCATCCGCGGATTTTTGAGGGGGCCACACTTCTCCCCGGTGACTTCCGGGCACGACTCGTGTCGGACCTTGGTCTTCTGTCATGTCATCAAGATATAGAAGACCGTTGATCGCCAGGGGCCACTCGCCTCGGAAGGTGAAGTCACGGTGCCAATGCCAATGGACTTCGCTTGTAGGATCCTGGCGGGATAACTCGTATTGGAGGAGTTGAGTCTGTGAACCGAAGATTGCATAAAGACGCTTAAGAATCGGCGGGTGCTCAATCAACTCAATGAAAGCCTTATGTTTGAGTACCCTTGGTTCGTTGAGAAACTGGTTAGAACTTACATGTGGTTTTTCCAGTTCCCACACACGATCAAACTCCTTTTGGATGAAAGCGAGATACTCGCTGTTAAGTATGCCACGCACATGTAGATACCCATGTTCCATAAAGAAATTCTTTTCATTTGGTGTGTTCATAGTAAATTCCGCGTTGGTCAAAAGTCAAGTCGATTTATTTCTAATTTCTCTGGGCAACCCAAATTTGCTCACTACCAGGCTTGAAAGGTTCACGTTGAAAACTTCCATATAGGGTTTTCACCCGATAACCGCACAACTGTAATAAATACTCCATCTCGTAGCGATAAAAGTAACGGAGGGAAAAGGGGTTACTATAAGTCCTTGATACTACCCTGCCACTATCACTCAACTCCTCAAAGAGATTACGCACAACTATCATCTGCAATTCGGGATCGTGTTTATATGTTCCCCAAACAATTACCGAGTGTCCTGTATATGGAGATATGAACTCTGATTCCTTTCTTAAGGCAGGGCCAAAAGAGCCGGAATCGATGTCAGTGGGAATGTAACCTTCTTGTGGATCGAAAAGATTGAAAACAAGACATCCACCTTCTGTCAGATGCGCACGAATACAACAGAGTGCTTGTCTCTGTTTTTCTACACTCAATAAATGCATAAAGCTTCGATAAGGGATCATGATGAGTTTAAAGGACCTCTCCAACGAGAAGTTATGCATATCACCCTTTACCAACTCAATACGGCGTTGTGTTTCAATATTAAGTTGCGTTACCTTCTTTTCCAGCATCGTAAGCATCGCTTGCGAGCGATCAAGACCGACGATTGTTATTCCTGACTCTGCTACCGGAATCAAGATGCGCCCAGTCCCGCAGCCAAGATCCAAGACAGGACCTCCTGTTTTTTGAACCTCCTCAACGTAGAATTGGATGTCGCCTTTTAACCCAGTGGCGTAGTAATCATAGAAAATTGAATTAACTTTATTATATTCTTCCATACTAAAGTTTGACCAATATTGTAAGTTTCAAGCTGCTTTGTCAAAAGGCAGCGTGGTATCGTGTTCAGATAACGATTGATGCTTTTGCGGGACTTGGCCTGATACGCATCGAAACCGAAGTGCTGCTTCGCATCTCGAAAAGAGAATAAGTCCTCGGGGTATCTTTTCGCAGATACGTCGCAACGCTGCGTCCCCTTTATCTCTAGGCGTCTGAGGAACAATGAGTTTCACCCAAATATGGACCTCTAACTATTGTTTTAACTATTTACTTTCAGATCGACGGGCCACATGCGAAATATTGGTAAAACGAATGCTGGGTGGTAAGAAAACTTAGCTCGGCGAACATCGCTGAAACCACAGTCATCCATGGCATTGATCCAAGTGCATCCCACAAACTGTTCCGCAAAAGTTTTGTCGATGAATGGTGCTAATCCATTTACTTCAAGATCCGTTCTCAAGGTTAATATACATGCCGTGTCAGATGAAATTTGCACTCCAAACGTAAAAGCAGCAACCTCACCGTCCACTAAAACTATACCTCCTTTCAGCCCAAGGGAGTTATATAGATTCATAACCTTTAGGTCCATCTCTAGTGAAAGGTTAAGGAAAGAATCATATAAGGGATGTTTGTGCAATAATCTACGATTTTGCTTTTGTTGGCACCACTTCTGTGAAACTCTCAAGCAGTCCTGTCTATACTCATTGCTAAAGTCCTTGTATTCGACTTCATGATTTCTTAACAAATAGTTGATGGAATGCCGCTTACTTTTATAAGCACGACCACGCATCTGGACTAATGAATCTCGATGATAAATATACTCCAAGGCATCCAGATTTACCTGAAAGCGATCAATCGGAATACGGGGCACAAATGCTTGGTCTACAATCTCTATGTTTGATTCAGGCGTGTCTTGACCGATGTGATCCATGTAGTCAGACATGTAGTCGAAACAAATATCCAGAGTCTCCACCCACGAACTGTTACCCAACGGGGGTAGAAGCATGATAATCCCCTTCTCGTTGCAAGAGAAAATACAAAGATTATCATTTATCAACATCCACTTAAGATTAAATGACACAGACCCAAAGAGATAGAACACCGGAAAAGAGTACATAGAAAGTCGCGCTTGTGTCCGAGACGCGTAGGTCCGAAATAGTTTCCATTCACTTAGCCCCAAGTCAATTAATTGATCCATAATTATCAAAACCGTTGTCAAAACCTTCATACTTTAACTTCAGAATGTAGACAACACCTTCGTGTATCAGACTACATACAAACAACTGCAAATTACTTGACATCTTGACCCGTTTATTGAAACTTTGAAGTGCCAACGTTTATTTACACCACAATTTAGCAAAGTTAAGACAAGGTTTGTTGCTGAAATTCCACAGGTGTCAAATGGTTTCCTAATGCTGAATACGGGCGTTTCTGGTGATACACTTGTGTGATAAAATGACCGATGAGATCTCTCGCTTCATGAATGTCCTCATAGTCATTGAGGTGAACTTTGACCGCTAAGTGCCTCAAGAACGACCTCTGCTTTAAACTCAGGGGTGAAGTTTCTTCGTTTTCGTTTCACCATCGGAGACTCCTTTCAGCGAGATTGTTATTGTATCACAATCTTGGTTTAGAGAGTGGTCCAAATTTCCGATGGCAGTACACTTCCTGGAATAGTGATATAGAAAAAATGGGAGTAACCCCTCTTTATCCCGCCTGCACAACTTATTAATTATAAAAATTATACGACTGGTGTTAGTCGTTCCATATTGAGTTTGAGGCTTAGTTTTAGGATTCCATGAAGAATTCCTGAACATGTTCTGTCCAGTTTAAACTGAGGGGCGGTTCGTAGTGGGGCAATTCATTGCGCTATAGGAGAAGCGATGAATCGCCTTACTACGAACTGGGTTTACCCTTCATTTCAAAGTTGATAAAGCACTAGAGCTCTCACGACTGATAGGCCCGACTGGACTGTGTGACATTTGGTACGTCGGGTACACCATCAAGATCTGTATCAACCTCTCCTGCAAGAGTCGCATGAATATCAAATGGGTTGAACTCTAGAACACCATCACCGTCTGTATCACGCAGCCGACCCTTGAATGACCCTGTAATGAACGTATTCGTGAGTGGTCCAACTTCAGGATGATGGAGTGTAGAGAGCAGAGCATTGCCCGGTTGGATTGGGTCAACGCCGGCTTCACTAATGCGTTGCAAGTTTACATATCCCCAACCTTGGAAACTACCCCGGACGTAACGAATAGCGAGGTCACCATTGAGCGGAAGATTTTCGTCGAGGAACCACGTTCCCATCCTCATGAATCCGACTGGAACGTCCTTAATTACGCCTTGTGAGAAATCTTCGGCTTTGCCAGATAAGAAAAAGGCACGTGGCCCGTTACTCTCAAAATAGAAGTTACCTACGGTTGATTCTGTTCGTTCGGTAAATCCGCGAAAGAGGAAACTCTCGTAATAATCAGAACCATCGCTATGAAGCCCTTTGAGATCCTTGGCAATAACAATTTGTTGATCTCGCGTAGCGATCATAGGACACGCATATGCTTGTCCAAAAATACGCGCTAAACCAAGTGGAGAAAGACGCATCTTTCCCCATGCTGTACCACCTTCATTTAGACGGATGTATAGATCACAGCTGATGTGAAGGAATAAAGTCTCATCGAATAGTTTCCCAGGAACGCTTTGGGCTGTTCTGGGAATATCTGTGAATGTCACCTTACCTTCAAGAGAATTCATCTCTTCTGCAAAAATTGCAGCCCACTCGCTTACATCAGGGTCTAGATCTGATTTGGCTTCTATGATGGTTTCCTGTGCGTCAGGCGTTCCAATTTTCTGGATCGCCCATAATAGGTTTTGACGGACCATCGTATCAGGAACTTCAAGAAAGGCTTTTTTAAGGGTAGCCAAAGCATCTGCGCCTTGGCGGCTTGCTAACTCAAAGAGGGCCTGTTCACGCATTACCGGATCAGTATCTTCAATACCAATTTTTGCCAATAATTCGTCCGTCCGTGGATCAATAGGCGTTGCAACTCTAGATAAAGCCGCAGCAAAATTGCTATATTCTGACGGGTCGCCTAATATTCGATGACCAGTAGTAGGATCGATATGTTCTAATGGATCACGAAGGTTTACAGGAAAAGGTAGAGTTGATTGGCTAACATCAATGGCCATTGTAATCTCCTTTGAAAAACGCAAATCAAAATAGGAAGATTTATTTCTTAGATGTACCCGGTTAACACTCTTCAAAAACGGAAAAAATACGGACCATTGAACAATGATCGAAACCTAGTCCGTTGATCCAGACCGTCTGAAGACTTCTGTATCATTTCTCATTAAAAATTTAGCATTCTCATTCAAGAGAGAAACATTAAGATAATAGTGATATCCAGATATTGAAAGTGTTAATCGGTTGATGAATCTCCCCATGGTTGTTAACTGAAAGTGACTCTTAGTGGTAGTATAACCCTTTGAATTGTATTTGTCAAGGAAATTTTTATAATTCTGCCGCTCCCATAGGAGAGTATTTTCGCATGCTTCCGGACGCTAAGCAATCGAGGGTTTACCAAGATTGACGAAATGCGCATTCAGGGCATCTGCAAGGACTTGGTTAGATGAACCCTTCCACATTTTTCCTCGATTTCTCTGACTTTTAGAATTAAATTCAGTTTTTTCATCCTTTTGTCAATCTTGCACGTTTTCTGCGTAAAATTTAAGTCTTTAAGTATATCGCTGTGACTTTGAGTGATTTACCCCTACAACATGCATTGCGGAAAGGGGTCTGAATTGTCGGATAAGAAAACGTTCATTTTTCTGAAAAAAAAATCGCTTTAAAAAATACCGCAGGAGAAGTGGCATGAGGATTTGGAAAAAGGTACGGAAACCTTAATAAGGGACTAAAACGAAAAGGGGGCCAGGGGAGGCCTTCAAATCTTGTCACGGAAATTACAAGAAGGGATCTTGCAAGACGAGTGCCTCGGATTTACAGGGTTCGGTGCGGTCAACCGAAAAAAATCGGTAGATATTCAGTTTTATAAGTATATCATTTTCCGATATAAAAATGCCAATAATTTGATGGTATAGACTTAAAAGCCTCCCCTACCTCCAGTATCATAACTGGAAAATTCTCTTGAGAAAATCAAAATATCAAGACCAAAGGAACATAACGCATCGCCCTTTTCATGGGCTGGTAAACCGAAAGTGTGTTATTGCTTCGCTTGAGGACAAAGCCAATATTACCGGTTATCAATGGACACTCCCGCCAAATATCCCACAGGGGTTTGTCGAGAAACGCAGTAAGAACGGGGATTTCCTTCACTACTCACACACCAAGCTGGTCACAATTCAGGATGTTGATGGGCGCGAGAAGCAGACAACCCGAACCGCTTTCTTTGATGCCAATAAACAGCCGAAAAATGAACCTGCTCCGTTTCATAGGGAATGGATTCAAGGATTAGCGGGAAAGTATCACGGCAGACTTTCACACAACTGGAAACAAGAGAACCTAACGCTTACAGAGATAATTGATCTACTCAACGCCGGTTATGCGTTTGCTCCGGGCTTTTTCAACGCGCCGCCGGGTGAATCACACCGATTCGCGGATTACTGTGAACACTGCCCTCTTATTCTTTTCGACGGCAACGAATGGACAGATGAACACGCGCCCGCTCTTGATCTTGATGATCTCCTAAACAAATACCCGAATCTATCCGAGGATTTCTACTGGATCGGTGAAAGCATCTCAAGTCGTAGCAGTCTAAAGCCTGAACTCCGTACGCGATTGATGTTAGTACTGCCGAAACCGATTTACAACTGACAAGAGGCATTATGGGAAACGGTTATTGATGCGCTGGTTGAGAAATATCCTTTTATCGCTCGGGGTGTGGGTATTGACAAGGTCCGGCTTTCGTTTAGCAATGCCCGCTCGGACTGCGAGAATCGTGTTCTTGGAGGTCGGGTTTCTCCTGATCTGTTTTCCGACTAGGACCGTATTGCAATCGAAAAGCAGGCCGAAGCGGTAGCAGAACATCAGAACCGAACTCTCAAGACGCGGGCATCCCCTCATAGACAGTAAAGATCTGCTTGTGGTGTTCTGCGAAACCGATGCTGCACGCGTATTACAGGATTTAGAGCTTGCCTGGCCACTTTCTGGAAACTCGTGGAATTGGCACGAGAGCTCGCCGGGCCGATTCTCGGTAACTGTGGTTTCTCAATGTTTTTCGCTGTATAGGCGGAGACAAAAAAGGAGATTTTCAATGAACCGTGACATCTTCCGAGCGTATGATATTCGAGGTATTTTTGGCGTAGACTTTGCCCAGAAGGACTTTTATAGAATTGCCCGTGCCTTTGCTGCTCGCTTTCAACCGAAAACCGTTATAGTAGGACACGATGTCCGAGAAAGTTCACCACAACTTGGGCAGCAGGTCACTGAAGGACTCCGAGACTCAGGCGTTGATGTTCTCAATCTGGGTCAGATTTCAACCGATATGCTCTACTTCGCTGTGGCACACTATCAGACGGACGGTGGCATTACCATCTCCGCCTCCCATAATCCCGCAGCATATAACGGCATGAAACTGGTGCTCCGAAATGCAACACCCCTTTCATCAGACACTGGACTCTTTGACTTGCGCGATGAACTTGAACGCGGGAGCCGATTTCGGACACAAAGCACACACAGGCAAGGCACCCTTGCGTCTCTTCCATTTCTTGAGGCATACCTCACACACCTCCGCACGTTTATTAACTGGCAACATCTCTGCCAGAAACGGATCGTCATCAACGCTAACAGTGGGCTTGCGGGGCAGGTTGCCGAACGCCTGTTAGCGGGGACACCGATTCATATCTGTGAACGGTTGTTTACACAACCCGATGGCACATTCTCCGGCATTCCGGAGGGACGTCCCGACCCGTTGCGGCCGGAGAATCGTGGATTAACCACAAGGGCGATAAAACAGACTGGAGCCGACTTCGCTGTCGCATGGGATGCGGATGCTGATAGGTGCTTTTTCTTTGATGAATATGGTGGATTTGTCGAGGGATGCTACATCACAGCCTTATTTGCTGAATGTCTCCTTCAGCAAAACAGGGGCGGGGGGGTCATCTTTGATCCAAGGGCGATTTGGGCGGTAGAAGATGCTGTTCAAAACGCTAACGGCACGCCTATCCTCAACCGATGCGGACATTCTTTTATCAAAGCTCGTATGCGAGAAATGGATGCACTTTTTGCGGGAGAGGCGAGCGGGCACTACTATTTCCGAGACAATTTCTATGCCGATAACGGCATGATTCCCTTTCTGCTTGTCCTTGAAAACCTCTGTGCCAAGCGACATTCACTCGCAGAATGGGTCGCTCGGCTCCGAGCAGAATATCCGGTCTCTGGCGAAATCAACTTTGCCTTTGAAAGCCACGGCCTGATGCGTGATGCTATGAACGCAGTCCAGCACACGCTGCACCGTTGGGGGACCCCCAGCATTGAAGCACCCATCGACGGGCTATCGGTCCGATTTCTCACGTCGTCTCGAAAACACACCACAGATCCGTTCGGGCGCGGCAACTGGCGGTTCAATCTTCGAGAGTCGAACACCGAACCTCTTTTGCGACTCAACGTTGAGACAAGGGGAAACGAAAATCTACTCATCGAGAAGACTGAAATACTCAGCAACGTGTTAGAGACACTTGGAGGCCGGAGAGAAACAAGGTTTCGTTGGGAGACAGGGTCTCGTTGACATACGCTCCCTGCTAAAGCATGGGAGTTTTAGGTTCGGAAGTTTTTGATAACACAAGGTGCGACATTCACTATCGGGCACTTCGCCATGTTACCGACGAAGATTGTCTTTTCTATTTGAGATCGAACGCTCCAAGTTTACACGGGATAATCGCCATATCTGCGGCTTTCGCGGCATCCAGTGCGATGTCCTCAATTTTTTGGGGTGTATCGAGGAGAGCGAAGGTTATGCCATGATGTTTGAGTTCGTGGAGTTCTTGGGGCAGGCGAGCGGAATGGACGGAAATCACCGCTGTGAATCAAGTTTTTAACTTTTTTCGGGATTATGCACCCTTCGGACCCAAAGCTGTGTCTTTAAGTTACAAAGGAGGGCGCATGGAAGTCGCCCTAACCCCCAAGTCAATAAACGCATTCGCAATGTCTTGACTACGGGATTTACAAAATCTGAATGAAAGGAGGTAAAACCTAATGAAAACCGCTAAACTGAATCGGATTAAAGAAGTCGGTAAAAAAACTGTTTCTGAATTCGTCCGTTCCGAAACTGGAAGTGTCGGTGTCAAGAATGCTGCAGCTATTGGAGCCTTCGCAGCCGCCCTCGCACTTAGCCAAACTCCCAGCGAAGCCATTACAGTGAGTATTGGTGGAGTTGTCACAGCAATATAACCCCACATACCCGAATCACTATGCCTTGGTTATCGTAGGCTGATAATCAAGGCACAGCGATTCGATATCAACACCCCCAACATTCCGTTCGCATAAAGATAGGGATCAGGTTTTATAGCGACTCCGTTTTCCCGATATGTCAAACGGCTGACTATTGTTCTACCAGAGGGTTAATATTCCGAATCAGATTTAGACGTTTTGTGAGGTGCGACCTGTCCCAAACCTTATCACAGGTTAGGATAGAACACTCTCAAGCGTCAAGGTCATAATTCTATCCGGCATATTCTATAAGAGTATACTACAATTTTAAACGAAAGTCAAATTTTTAAAGCAACACTCCGTTCTCATACCCAAAGGCGGGCTGCATCCCCACGCGAAAGTGCGGAGATTTCTCCGGTAAATTTGAAAAAAATATATTGAGGAAGACCCATGCTTAAATGTCCAGCAACACCCCATCGTCTCCACAAATTCAGACACAAAGATAGGTTATATTTAGCGGATCTGAATCTGTTTCGGTTAATTGAAGTCAATCAAATTGCTTGGGATGCTGTGGAATTGTCCGTGACGCTGAAAACACCTGAGTTAATAGATCAGTTAAGCAAAATCTATCCGAAGCCATCCGTCATTGAAACTTTAGAAGCCTTGGGGGATCTTCAAAATAACGATCATATCTTTTATGCCGATTCACAGCAACATGCACCCACAGAAATTAGAGATCGGTTGAAAATTTATGTGCCCCAAAGCAAAGAGGCATGGTTTAAAGATCCGGAATCACTTTGCGCCGGAACGAATATCGCTTTATATCAAACAATGCAAAGTCTCTCGAAGTTCGCTGATGTTTACATATCGGGAGAATCAGAAGAAGAAATCATTCCTGGCGTTCGCACAATAAAACTTTCGAGGGAGGAACTACAAGAATCACCGAGAAGATTCAATCAAAGCCTGAATGAATTGAAAGTGAACGGCATCTTGGCTTATCAAACCTGTGGCACTTATGACCTTTTACCCTTGCTCCGGGGCGTTAATGTGCCGATCGTTATCCAAAACCATGGTCCCCGAGGACATGCGGGTTTAGCGATTAATACCACACTGCTACATCACGCCTTAATGCGTCCGTTTGATGCCATTACGGCACCTTCAGAGTCCGTCGCCAAATTCTACGCAAAATTCGTCGGGGATACCCACCATTTTCACAGCAATCCCAATGGTGTAGATGCTCAGACCTTCAGACCCATGGATAAATCCGAGGCAAAAGCGCAACTCGCTGAACTGATGCAAGATAATCGGATTCAAGAGCAATTCACCGTCGGATTTCTCTCGCGATTCCAACCCGAAAAGGGGGGGCATGTCTTTGTCCAATTGGCTGAAAAGCATCCGGACCTACTTTTTCTGGTAGGTGGGTCGTATTTACTCCGTCCATCCGCCCAGCAATTACCCGATAACCTCATCTATGTCGGCTTTTTACCTCGGAAACAGTTACCAATGCTCTACAACGCTTTTGATGTCTACTGTTTTCCGACAATGGCGGGAGAAGAGACGTTTGGACTCACACTCTTGGAAGCCATGGCGTGCGGGGTCCCCCCCGTGGTTCCGAGGTTTGATGGATTGCCTGAAGTTGTTGGAGAGGCAGGTGTCATTGTCGATGCCGAAGAGTTAGCAGAAGATATGGCAGGTTTCGCAGCTACTGTTTCCGCGGAGTCCCTATCTAAGGGCGTTCAGGAATTGATTGCGGATGAATTTCGCCTCGAAATCGGACAGAAGGCACGCACTCGCGCCCTGACGCTCACATGGGATAACAACGCCAAACGTCTCGTTCAACTTTTCCAAGAATTAAATCAAATCAAACAGAACCAGCGGAACGCACCAGACTTATCTGTGGGTTTCGTTAACCATTATGATGCGTTTCAAAATCAAGTGGAGAGTCAAGCACTCCTGCTCAATTTAACACCGTTGTTGGAGGCACCCTTACAGAAAAAGAGTGGATATGTTCAAACAATGGAAGAAGGATTGGCACTCACTTTGCTAAAACGGCATACCCCCAAACAGGTGGAAGCCGTTCTATCGCACGTGTTAGACGATGCATCCAACGCCCCTAAAATTGTTCAAAGGGTTCTGAACTTCCTGAATGTGTTGGCGTAGAACGTTTTCACATTTCTGCGGACGGGCGAGCATTTGCAACAGTGGAGGATTTACAATGATTCAATTACCCAAAAGCCTTCAGCCAATTCATACATTTGAAGAAGCCGGTGTCTGGTATGTCGCACATCTCCAGAGGGGAGATGTCCTTAAAATTGACCCACTCACAGCCGATATTCTCACTTTATGTAGCACAACTGATAGCGCAGGGATTGTTAAAAAACTGGCGGACACATACACAGAAGGCGAGATTCTTGAAAGTCTGAAAAATTTGAGTGGCGATATGGAGGAATTTCTGTTTGAACCTGAGGACATACCTGCTTTCCGCCGTAAAATAACGCAATCCAGATTAAGGATTTTTATTCCCCACGGCTTCATGAAGTATAGGGAAGTTCTGGGACCGACAGTGAATGCCGGGATTTATAACCTACTCGTAACGCTTACAAAATATGCCGATGTGTTTGTAGAGGCTGATAACAATCCTACCGTTATGGAACAGCGGGAGCAGCTAATGGCACTCGGTATTGAGTTCGTATCCGACCTCTTTGAAGCCAATAAGAATACCCCGGTGCATGCCGCAAATCGTTCTATCATTGAAGAGTGTGACGGCATCCTGACCCTTTCCCCACACCCACATGAAGAATTGAATTATTTCCGGCATAACACGATCCCCGTAATTTCGCGCGTCTTTAGTGACAGAAATTTACGCGCAGCAACAATTAACAAAGTCCTCAGCCACCATTCCCTCCACCGCAGTTTTGATGTGGTTTGTCCAGATACGCCGTGGATATCAGAAGAGTTAGAGACAGTCACAGGGGCGCATTTCAATGGATTAACCACGATTCCGAGCGGTGTTGATACTGAAGTCTATTCGCCTCAGAATCGTCAGAAGGCACGCGAAGTCGTCGCTTCCATCGTAGAGGAAGAAAGCATTCTACAAATGCCATGTGTTGGATTCATTAATGGCTTTCAACCCCAAAATAACCTCAGAATGATAGAAGAGTTAGCAGTCTTACACAAAGACCTTGCCTTCATCATCCTTGACCCAATTCTCTCGCGTCATCATTCCCAAAAACCCCGGAATGTTTTTTACATTGACCTGCAAAGTCCGGAGGATACGCTCGCGCTTTCTTGGATTTATAGCGCGTGTGAGTTTGTCATATTCCCATCCGTCATTGGGACCCCTTTTTCTATGGTCCTTGAGGCATTGGCGTGCGGGGTACCCGCACTCGCACTCGCGCCAACACGTTTGTCTGAAGACTTGCGGGGTTGCATAAAATCCGTACCGATCACCCGAGAGACAACGACGGGTAAATTCGTTATCCCTACGGCTGCTGTCTCCGAAGAAATAAACGCCCTGCTGCGCGCGCCAAAGCAACGAGCGACCCTATCACGGAAAGCACGGGAAATCGCATCCAATTATTCCTGGGATCAAACAGCTCGAGAGATTATACAACTCTTTACTGCCCTCAATGAAAAGAAGATGCAGAAGGCAGTACCCACCTATCCCGATGTCGCTTTTTCGCCGTATTACAACAAAGCGGAAAATGTCGTAAAAAGTGGTGCCCTACAGTTTGATGGTTTTTTTCAACATCGCGTTGAGGAAGGATTAGCGCAGACACTCTTAGCAGAACACACGCCCGAGGAGGTCGGGGTGGTTTTGCGATACATACTCAAGGATGCAGAGAAAGCAGACGAAGTCTTATCTACACTGATATCTTAACGAAGGGAATTTTCAGTGAACAATTTCGCAAGTCAGTACGCCATACACCATTGCGATAAAATTAAAAAGAGGAAACCAAGAAATGTCGAGACTCAAAATTGAACGACTTTTACGCATTGTTTTTATTTTAATTTTCTGTCTGATGCTGCTTCCATCTTTGGTTAAACGCCTGCTGCCGGCACCTAAGATTATCCAAACGATACCCGCTTTATCGGAAACCACTAACATCCCAATTGAAACAAAACAGATTCGGATCGTATTTAATCAGCCGATGACAGAAGAGAAAAACATTCAATATCGAGGTATGCGGATCAAAGGTCAACCGAAATGGGTCGATGAGAAGCGAACAATTTTAGCATTGACATTGACAGAACCCCTGGAACCCGAAGCGTTTTATAGTATCGTTTTGAATGGAAGTTTAAATGGAAGATCCCAGAGCGATGACACAATGAAAGGGCAGTGGGGGAAACCGCTCCCTGAATATGCCTTGACGTTTATAACCGCGCCCTCCGAGACGATGCAAAAACGGATCGCTGCGTTTCAGTCGGGCACCCTCCATGACACCGATACCGACGGATTGGATGATACCCTCGAAGCCGAACTTGGCACCCTTTCTACAACACCTGATACGGATGGAGATGGATTGTCGGATTATGAAGAATATTGCAAATACCGAACAGATCCAACCTCAGCCGATAGTGATAGAGATGGAATCTCCGACGCAGATTGGAATGAGAGAAGGGAGTATACCTATAGTCTCAGAGTCGTTCTTGATATAAAACCGCCATGGAGTCTTGCGTCGATGAACGACCTTTTCCAAGATGCCCGACACCTGGCGCACACGCAGTCTAATTATGAGAAGGTAGAAGTTATCGTTTATCCGTATGCTTCGCCTATGCTACTTCCGACCCGATATCCTTCTCAAATCGCATCTAAGTCCTTGAAAAAATATATTCAACCCACTTGTGATCTGAATTACTCACCAGAAATGCAGAGGGCAATAAAGGAAATACTCTCTAATGAAACGCATACACTTGGGGTTATTGATAGATTGCAGCAGGAAGTCGGTCAAATGAAATTAACCGTGCCGCTTTACGATCCATTTATTTATACCTATATGAATCACGGAGAATTGATAGTGGACCAAGAATTTTTCGACAGCATGGACAGAAAAATGACCGAAACAGAGATCGAAGAGGTATTGGCTGTGAATTACTTTGGGGATTCAATGTTCAAGCGAAAGCAGCACGGGGCTTGTATCTCTCGGGCTCGGATCCTTGCGACAATGTTGAGAGCTGCCGGTATCCCTGCTCGTGTAACCATGGGGGTGCCTCTGATATATTACTACAAAGGAACAGGTGAATGGGAACATCTTATTAAAAACCTAAATAATGAAGAAGTCGCAGGGAGTTTCTCTTACGAGCGTCCGTCGGCACCTAATGAAGTTGGCATCGTCGGACACAGTCAGGTTGAAGTTTATCTTAACAACCATTGGATTCGGTTGGGCTATCAACTCAATGAAGGTCCTATATTTGCTGCGACAGACCTTGTGTTCATCAAGATCATTGACGCATCGGACTTCGCTTCAATAGATTTTACAAAAACTTGGGCACCCAGATCCTGGCTTAAAGCGCGTCCTTATCGCACTGTTGCGTTATCAGACCAAGCCGCGAAATATCAACCACATTCCTCCTATTAAGGAGAGAGTGTCTGACCCTACCAAATCAGAATTTTAATGACTCAGGAGGTTTTGGAAATGTTACAAATTAACGGACGGTTTAAAACAATCTCGACCCCGGCACTTTTCTTGACGACTTTATTGATGAGCATAGGTTTGACGCTAACGCCCCACGCCGACATCGATCGAGGCCTCTTTTGTGCAGAGACACTCAGAGACCCGGGCAGTTTAGCGGTGAAACTCCAAGACAGGCGTGCCGCAGTGTCTGTATCCATAGCCAAGCGATTGCCGATTAATACACAGCAGTTGTTAGCGGAATACGATGGCCGAAGCAGTCCATCCTCTGAGCTGCAGGAAACACTACTTGCTGATTTGAATCGACTGATTCAAGTAGAATCTCTCTACGATGCTCAAGTGTTCGCAGATATTCAACTCAGTGAACAGACGCAGGCACTCATTTCGCGAAAACCGCAAAGTAGAGAGGCACTGGTTCGCCTAAATCGGCACCTCTTAGCGGATGCCTATCCTTATGAATTAGCCTCGCCTTCAGAGAAACAGACACCTCGGCATTCTGAAGGTATTGCGCTATGTAGAGAAAATTTGCGGCGGATCAAACTCGCTCTTGACAGTTATCGGGCTTCCACAGATACAGACCCGCAATGGCTTTCCGATCTTTCACCACACTATCTCGAGAAGAACGTGCTGCTCTGCCCCGCAGACGCGACAGCCGGGACACCCGGCGTCCTAACTGATGGCGGTGCCGACCCAACGCATCCTTGCAGTTATCTCTATGAGATGCGTCCTGCTCAGAAAACCGATCACGAACTTTTACGAACACTCGAAGGTGAGATGACACCTATCGTTCGGTGTGAACACCATCGTCTCAACCTAAGCATCAGCGGAAAACTCTATCGTAACGGTCCGCAAAGAGGCATCTATACCAGCAACAAGACAGAAATATCTTTGCTAACTGACTGTAGGAAAGACCTACAGATGCAACTCGGAGAAGATTTCCTAAAAACGCAGGAAAGTCGACAGAAACTCAAGAGAGAAGCTGAAAAACTGATTATCAAACAGTTGGTGCCGAAAATCATCAGCCACTCAGAGAAAGAGGTTTACTCTCAACTTGAAGCGCAACTCGGAAAAGGTCTTCTGAAAACACCAATAGGGAAGGGTGTCTTCAAACAAGTCATAACGCAGGTAAAAGAAAAGCTTAATGAAAAATTACAGTTGCAACTTCAAGCGCAACTCGGAGCGGAATTTTTTGAAACCCAAGAAGGGAAAGACGTACTTCAACAATTATCCGTGTTGATGTCCCCTTAAGGTCTTTATCCCTGAATATATTCTAATCTAAGGTTTCCGCTGTTAGGAAAGATGAAGCACTTAAGTGGATAAAAAAATGGAGGAGGAATTCCCATGTTAATGACATTAATTCAAAAAGAAATTATGCATCATGTTCTGAGTGTTCGGTTTGTCGCACTCCTATTGATGTGTGTTTTGCTCATCCCACTGACCCTTTCCATCAATCATCGTAAGTATAGCCAGAACCTGATAGACTATCAGGAATCGGTGAAACGCGCCCGTACAGAAGCGAAGGAGAATCCACCAGATGCCCAGAACCCAAACACAGAAGTTTCCAAACTTTTTCTCAAACCGACACCGTTGAGCGTCTTCGCAAGCGGCTTAGAGGAGGCATTGCCTACCTATCTTGGGATGACGCGTAATGGGGTCCGGCAGGGGTCAACGGGACTTGCTCAGGCATCTGTGGCGTATGTGCTTGGTAATCTTGATTTTCTATTTATTGTGGGGACGGTTTTCAGTCTGTTGGCACTTCTGTTCACGTTTGATGCCGTTGCTGGAGAGAGAGAAGCTGGGACCCTTCGGGTAAATCTGTCAAACCCCCTTCCCCGAGATGTCTTTTTGTGGAGCAAGCTGATCGGGGGATACATTGTGTTTGTGGTTCCATTTCTGGTGTCTTTCCTCTTGGGATTGCTCATACTCGTGGGGCAGAAATTTCCTTTAGGCGAGTTCGAGGTTATTGCACCTGTGTTGGGGCTCCTGCTTATCTCGTTACTTTATATTGCTGTGTTTTTCGCAATAGGTGTGTTCATCTCAACATACCTGGATAACTCTAAGACGGCACTGATTGTCGCTTTTACGTTTTGGGTATTTGCGGTGCTGGTTGCACCCCGAGGGGCATTTGTGATTGCTAAACTTGGCGCACCTACGCAAACACAGCAGGCTGTTTACATGAAAAAAACAGCACTTCACAATAACTTGACGCAAGATAAGCAAAGCAAAATCGATAAAAAAGTGAGTGAAACCTTGGGGACCAATTTAAATTTAAACGCGGAGACGCAAAAAAGGTTGGATGAAATCAGAAAACCGATTGAAGAGAAATTCCGATTGGAACTTCAGAACCAATCGGCTAAGATTGACAAAGAATACCAGCGCGAAAAGGATCGTCAAGAACAGGTTGGAGAAATGCTCTCTCGGATCACGCCAACGTCTTCTCTGATGTATGCTGCGATAAACCTAACCCAAACGGGTAAGTTAAAAAGGAACGCTTATTTTCAGACAGGTGAAAAGTATTACAGTCAACTTGAGGATTCGTATTTCAGCGAAATTTCCGACGATGTGCTGGCACAGATACTGCGAATAGCAGCTCGGATGGACACTTCTTCCGAATCAAAAACAGAAGAAATCCTACCGCCCCCAAGCCTGACGGAACCCACTTTTTCTGAAACGTTGCGTCGGTCTACCCTGGATGTGTTCCTGCTCGTTTTCGCTGCTTTAGCGTTTACAACGATGGCGTTTCTGAGATTCTTCCGTTCTGATATTTAAATCATTGGGCTGGGTCCATCCTTTGAAGGGATTGTGTAAGCAGTCCCTTCAATACGACTCCTGTTCTGACACGGAGCAACTGCAACACCGTTTTTTTCATTTGTAAAGCACGAGTAAAATTCCCATAGTGACCCCTAAAATTCCCATAGTGACCCCTAAAATTCCCATAGTGACCCCCCGTAATTCTTAATAAGTATGTAAACCCCTGATTTTACTGGGTTCGTTGAAAGCGCGTTTCGCGCTATATAAGTACTCTTATATTAAAGAAAGAATTATAGAACTCAGCCCCCACCCCTCCTGTGCAGAATAAAGGCGTTTTGGCGGAGGGGCCCATAAATTTTAATTTTCAACACAAGAAAGAGAAGATTTCGCACCATCAGTCTTTCCTTTGCGACAACCGCTGAATTTGGCAATGTAACACAACATAGCGTTCAAAATCGCTGGAGATTGATTTCGGCATCACCTGGGCCCTGTGATGGTCACTCACCCGCTTCCACGTTCCGTCGCGTTGCCGTCTTTCGATCTTCATGTAATCTTCGAGCGGGCACCGATACTGGAGATTGTTGCTATACCAGTAGGTGTCATCGGTTTTCTGGCATTTCCCGTTGACCCATTCTTCGCGGATCGGTTCAGTTTGTGTCCGTCCTGGGAGGGGCTTGGGATATAACTGAAAGATCGCGGGTTTCGATTTAGGGCTCAACCGTTCCAGCATCCCTACCTGCGTGAGTTCGGTGAGTATCGAGTGAAAAGTTGCGAGTTTGATTCGACATCTTTTCGACAGTTCGAGGAGTGTTGCCTGTTCTGTCTGTCCTGCGGTGTCCTCGTGTGCCTTCCAGTTCGATCGAAGTTTCAACACAATCCAGACGAGGGCGGCTTTCCATGAGATGTCGCCATCAAAACAGCGTTCCAAGGGACCTCCGGGCCCGCGTGGCACTGCGAACGTCAACGGCTTCCCATCTTTATTGACAGGAACATCCTGATACGGACAAAGATGATGTCGAATCCGATAGCGTTTTCCCGCAGGGTTGTCAGCGTCGATCGTCTTGAGCCAGCCTTTATCCTTGAGGCTCGTTAAATTCTTGATGATGTACGGTTTTGACATTCCCGGTCCTAATTTCCCTGATAAATAATTGCCCGACATGGGCCAGGTTATCCCAGAATCCCATGAGCTGCCGTGGTGGAGACACAGACAAATCATTGCTTGGGCTGTCGTGAGGTTACCCTCTCGGAGTTCCCACAGGACACTATATTGACCGCGGGGCACAGGCAGTGTGTCGGTTTCAAACTCATACGGGATCGGGTATTTGCCACCAAGAGGCAGATAAATTTGCTGACTGCTCATAGTAGAATCTTTCTAAAAAGAGAAAGGCATTGCAGAGCGGGTATCCGGAGAATGCCGGTATATTTGATAGGCATCTAAAAATCTATATGGAGATGCAGTGCTATGCAGATACAAAGCGCGTGCATAGCACTCTCTGAAGTAAAAGACATAATATTCAAAAGTGGTATCGCTTCGGTGTTTCGCTCCGCCACTGGCAGCAAAACGTTTCCGATCTAAGCAACAACCTCCGCCAAGAGGTTGGGGAGGAGGAACCATTCCCTTGAGAGGGAATTTGGCAGAGATTCCTCCACACCGAAGCTTAGATAGGGAGTGCCAAGAAAATAGCACTCAGAATGTCTGTCTCCAGAACATTCCATAGATAATTATACCCGACTTCTTGTGAAAAAGTCAAGAAGAAATATCTTTTTCCTTATAGTGATACTTACTGATATACTTAAAGACTTAACTTTTATGCAGAAAACGTGCAAGATTGACAAAAATATGAAAAAAACTGAATTTATAGTAGGGTCAATAATTACTTGGACACTCTGATTGTAGCGCAAACTTTTAGTTTGCGTGCCACCCCCGCACAAACTAAAAGTTTATGCTACGAATGTTCACTTATTTTTCGGTTTTACTATAATTCTGAAGATCAGAGAAATCGAGGGGAAATGTGGAAGGGGGCATCTCACCGAGAAAATTGTTGGAAAGGCTTGCTCCGCAACACCGCTGCACGTGCTATGTTTGCTCGGAAATGGCTCTATCAACCCTTAAACTCACTAAACTCATAACCAAATGCTTCGCTACAACGAAAACAACGAAATACATCCCTAAGAAAAAGATAATACTCGAAAAAAACGCCTCCACACACACTGATAACTGCAGTGAAACCCATACGGTCAGAAAACCAGTAATCGCATAATAAACGGGCGTTCTCGGAACACACGACACCAATTTCCCCAGCACAGTGAACACGCTCAATACCATAACCAGACGCACAAATCCATCCGGCTGCCACCCTAGCCAGTCCGACAGATACGTCAACCCAGAACTGACACCGATCAGGAGAAGCACGTTAAAGCATTGCTCAAGGAGTGCGGATTTCTCGAAATTTGACATCACAAAACTCTGGAAAAGCAACAACTTGTCGCGTTTTAGGGCGAATCTGAAAAAGAGGTACACCAGCACGGCTACCGAATACGGGAGGATGATGTTCAGCGCAAGGATCAACGGGGGAAAACTGAACGTCCCGTCCAGGCGTGTCAATAGCGATCGCGGAAAGACCAGACATAACCCGCAAAGCAATTTTGAATCCCCAGGCGAGAAAATACCGAACCAATACACCCCAAACGCCATAAAACCGATCCCTAAAAAAAGCAACAACACATAAATCGGCGCTGTCATACGAAGATACCATGCCATCAATGTGCTCAACGTCCGCGCATGAAGCAGCCCCAGCGAACAAACATTGCGGATCCGCCCCGTCTTCAGGTCGGTATAACCCGCATACCCACGGAAAGTAGGGACTAACGATAGAAGAACGCTCTCGTAGTGTGACATCGGTGTCTCCTTTTCATGAAACCTGTATGCCTCAACCCCGGTAGGTGCGATTTCATGAAGTTTCAAAAAATATTTCGGTAATTCTCTATTTCCCCCGACCCGGTAGGTGTGGTTTCTAACCGCACCGGCATCGTTGGGAAATTACCAAATTAATAAATTAATCTTCATTTAACCGCACCGGAGATTATTAGAAAATTACTTACCCGGACCACGAGTCAAACGCATTTGTCTACCCACTCCCCATTGCATTCGGTCCCTTGCAGCGTTCCCTCACACACCTCTTCACAACTTTCCCACAAGTTACAGTCAAAGTCACTATCACACTCTTCTTTTCCAGAATCATAAGAATGTGCAGAAGGCGGCAGCAGGGCTTGCGCTAACAGCACGCTCCCACTTGCTATGCCTAATACCAAGGGTGTTTTCAGACCGACACGTCCCTCTTCAGATGTCAGAAATTGCTTAATTTTTCCACGAAGTTTAGTTTTCATCTCGAATTTCTCCTTTTTGTAATGTGCTATTATCAGGATGGGGCTCCTCACCACGATGGACGGAAACCCGTTGCCGGTGCTCATCGTATTGCACGTTGGAGTAAATCTACACGCTGGAACGGGTAATAAAGTTTTCCAGGCGATACCCTTCAGTGCTTTAAACTTAAAGACACCGTTATAGGCGAAAAGGGTGCATAGTGCTAAAAAAGTCTTAAAGGTTTTAATTCCGTTCACCGATCCCTCCACAGCGAATAACAGAAAAAATTCCGAAAAAACAGATACATTCTATGCTACACTCAAAGGCAATTAACATGCCGTGTGGGGCTCCGGAACAAAATTGAATTGGCGTTAAAATAAAAAAAATCTGCATTTCCTAAATATTTTTGATACAGATGCACCCTTTTGAAAATAAATTGTGTCTTTTAATTTTAAAGAGGGGTGGACTGCTCTTAAGATTTCGGATTTTAAGAGGGGTTCATTGACCAAAAAGATGGGAGAATTCTGATGGTAGATAACGACGTTCAACTGATTCGCAGAATTTTGTCGGGCGACGATGAAGCGTTCAGTACATTAATGCGGAAGCACCAAAAAGGCGTTCACGCGCTGATCTGGCGGAAAATTGGGGACTTTCAAATCGCTGAGGAAATTACCCAAGATACCTTTATCCAGGTTTACAAAAAACTCGGGACCCTCGACGATCCCAAACGATTTTCCGGCTGGCTTTATGTCATCGCGAATCGCCTCTGTATTAATTGGCTCCAACGCGATAAGGTAAAAATGGATAAGTTGAATACACAATCCTTCGAGGATACACATCCAGAGGAAATAGAAGAGGCCTCTCACCTACACCATGCGTCACATCAACGTGAAGCTGAAGCCGAGAGTCGTCGACGGAATCTCGTAAAAACGCTTTTGGAGAAACTCCCGGAGAGCGAACGCACTGTCGTGACGCTTTACTTTCTCGGTGAAATGACGGCCAAAGAGATCGGCAATTTTTTAGGCGTATCCATCAACACAATTAAGAGCCGACTCCGCCGGGCGCGCAAACGTCTCCAAGAAGAGGAAGCCTTGGTCCAAGAAACGCTTAGGGGTGTGCAATTGTCTGACAGTCTCACTGAGAATGTGATGCGACACATTGCCGAGCTGAGCCCACCCGCGCCACCCCCGTCTAAGAAACCCTTACTTCCTTTGGCGGCACTCGGTGCCGTAGCCGTCTTGGCGGTCCTCTTCGGTATCGGGGGGCAATATCTCCTCCGGTTTCAGGCACCATACAGTTTCGATGCCGACGCTGAGCCTACCATCGAAATCGTTGATGAACTCGTCTACCTTGAGATTCTCGCCAAACCCGCAGTGCGGAACCGGAGCGGCAGAACGATCGCACCCGGTGAAAACAGCGGTGCCGGGATGCAAACCGCCGAGCCTCACTTCACCGCAAACGCAGCGGACGACACGGGGGCCGACTCACAGTGGACACAGGCAATCGGCCCGACAGGCAGTATTGTCTACAATATCTTTGAAGCCGCTGACGGAACCCTCTACGCTGCCGCAAAAACAGGGCTCTATAAATTGACACCCGAGGCAACATGGGTGCTTCTTAACGCTGACATCCCGATTGGACAGTACCGAATCCCTATCACCGAGCACCACGGCACCCTCTATACCGTCTCCGCTGATGAAGTGTTGGCTTCAGAAAATGGGGGTGAGACTTGGGATGCCCTTGGCGCGCGCCCAAAGGGCATCGCGAATGGACTCATCATCACCGAGTCACCCGAGACAGAAGGTATCACCCTGTCCCTCGCCCTTCAAGAGAAAGGCATCTTCCGATCTACCGATACCGGTCAGCACTGGATGCCCCTCACCACCGGATTGACAGGGAAACGGATTTATACCCTCGCTGCCATCGGAAATACCTTATTCGCTGGCACCAACCAAGGCCTCTATCGGCTCGATTCAAACGAATGGCACCCATTGCTCACAGACGCAGCCGATGCCATCTACGCCGTGACCGTTGACGGAAGCGACCTGTATGTCGGAATGGGTCGAGATGTCGAGAGGTCGGTATCCAGGAGACTCAGGCGCCCTAAATCCATAGACAAAAGAATCTTCCACTCCGCGGATCTTGGAGCGTCATGGACGGACATAACGCCTATAGATGAATCCCAAGTGATGCATCTCGACTCCGGCCTACAGATTTTGGCTGTAGATAAAACGCTCTTCGTCCTCGGCGTAACCGAATTTCGATCCGGGGATGGCGGGAAAACCTGGACACGCCTCAGATCTAACATAAGTTCAAAGGACACATCGAGATTCCCAGCGATCGCTATCGATGCGAATACATTTTACAAAGTCGATCCGCACGGAATCAGCCGCACCACCGATGCCGGTGAGTCCTGGCACCCGCTTGTAAACGGGATGACAGGTCCCAGAACATACGACTTAATTGCCCTGAATCAGAGACTCTATATGCATATCGGTGGACACCTGGTCCACTCCACCGATGCCGGTCAGACCTGGCAACGCCTGCGCTTCAATACCGATGCGCCGACACCCACATTGGATCCCGATTTTTATGCACGCATAAGACTCACAACTGCCAATAATCGCCTCTATGGCATTTCAATTGTGGAGAACAGACCGAGTCTTTTCCGAACATCCGATGCCGGAGATGAACTCATCCCCCTCCAAGGGGTCCCCGCTTTTGAACCCGAGCCACCCCCAGCCAGGGCAAGCGATAGGTTGCGTCTATCGAGAAAAGTAGGTTTAAGAATCAAAGCCTTCGCTGTCTGGGGTGAGACGTTTTACGCGAAATATCAGGAGAAACTTTACAAATGGCACCCCGGAGATACCGAATGGACAGACACAGGACTTGCCGATCTCGACTTTCTATCTTCTATCTTGGCTGTTTCTGGGGAAACTGTCTACATCAGTAAGCCGTACGGTAAGCCGCGCGGAACATTGTTTCAATCTTTAGACGGCGGAGACTCTTGGAAAGACATCACTGCAAGGCTGCCGAGCGGATCCACACGTTCTTTAGACGACGGAGATGTCTTGAAACACAAGGGCATACTGACGAGAAGCCACTTCACACGTTTTAAGGAGATGACCTTCATCGGTTCAGCCGTTTGTATCGCAACCGACACAGGTGTCCTCACCTCACACACCGGAGAACACTGGCGGGTTATCACAGATAAAAACCGGATGCCCATCGTCATAGAAAAATTCGCTACAGACGGCACAACCCTCTACGGGGTCAGCAAGAACGGTGCCTACCGCTTCAATGCTGCCGGAGACTGGGAACTGATTTCCTCAGAGGTTCCCAACGGTTCGATTCAATCTCTCGTTATCAGTAACAATCGACTTTACATCGCAACCTCCAGCGACGGCATATTCCACATCTCGCTTGAGGAGCAGATCGATATCGCCAACTCGTTCTAAACCTTCACCGCACCCCTACCCCCCGGTTCTTTTTTTCCCCGAATACGGGTGGCAATTCAGAATCGGGGGATTCCCAATTGCCACTTGCCACCCGGCGATTGCTGCCGACTTCCATTTCTCAGAGTATGCACCCTTTTGGACACAAAATGTGTCCTTAAATTATAAAAAGCAACGCGTAGATACGACTTTAACGGCAAGCTCCGTTCGCGCGACGCGTAGAACCCTTTCATGGAGCTTACCTCACATTTACGAAAGTTTGGACAATTTGAGGATTTATGGTGAATTATATAAATAAGTTTACATTTACAAATCGTAGTCCCTTACCGAAACCGTGGAATTCCCCCCTGATAAGGGGGGTTAGGGGGGTTAGATGTTGTTGGATGCTGTCTAAGTAATTCTAAAATCTACCATAAATACGAACAGAGGACTAAAAACATGGATTCAAACTATAGGTATAAAGATGCACGTCTGAAGCCTAAAATCGCCAAAGCCATCATCTTAGAACAGTTTGCCGGAAAAACCATGAGCAGACGAGAGATTGATGCTGCCGTTATCCAACACCATGAATCAAACGGAGGGCTTCCGTCAACGGCTAAGACAAACCCTATCAAAGCGGCGCTTAGATATTTAAAAGACAAGAATTTTGCCGAAAATGTTTCCAGCGGTTCAGGCAGCACGTGGCGAATTTTTGAGAATCCCAAACCTGTTTCCGAACCCTTGGGTACCCAACGGCTTATCGAAATGATTAAAGCAGAAATCCAATATCTCACAACGCTGATGAAATCCTTTGAACATCGAGTCGCCGAACTTGAAGCGATACTCACCAAAGAAAATCAATAGTATTTCGCAAGAGCATCAGCTTATGGGGAGGTCCCTAATAGCCCGGCATCCTCCCCGCCTCCCTGTCCATATCCGTTACCACCGTTCTCCAATCCTTGGTGAATTATATAAATAAGTAGACTTATGCAAGTCAATGTATCCTGAGCAAGACCACTAATTCCCCCCTGATAAGGGGGGTTAGGGGGGTTAAGTCCTCATCTGTAATGTCTAAGTAATTCTAAAATCTACCACTGTTGCTGTCCCGTGAGAGCTCAAGACGATTCTTCCGCAGTATGCACCCTTTTCGCCCAAAGTTGTGTCCTTAATTGTAAAAGGGAGTAACACTTTATACACTGACATTCGGGAGGCAAATATGAAGGCGACTTTAACGGAACGTGGAAAACTCGATTGTCTTGATGAGCCCCAACTCATCACGCGAATTCAGAAGGGCGATACAGAGGCGTTTACGCCTATCGTGCTTATGTATCGAGAAAGAATCTATAAACTGATTTACCGATGGGTTCACCACCACGAAACAGCGGAGGATCTCTGCCAAGAAGTATTCCTGAAAGCCTGGCAGGCGTTGCCGGGGTTCAGAGGCGGCTCTTTAATCTATAGTTGGCTCTACCGAATTGCTGTCAATTGCTGTAAAGATTTCTTGCGCAGCCAACGTAAACAAATTGTATTTGCGTGTGAGGCACTCCCCGATAACCCAGATGATGTGATCCGAACAACACGGATGCACCCCAGTCCAGATGAAATCCTTGAAAAGGAGGAACTCAGAAGCATCGTAAGCGAGTGTGTGCGTCAACTTCCGTCTCCCCAGCGCCGCGTTTTTTATCTCCATTACCGAGAGGGGTACTCGATAAAAGAGATCGCCGCACACTTGAAAAAGCCGGAAGGTACCATTAAATCGCACTTATATCACGCCCGTCAAAAGCTCCAGCACATGCTACGACCTTACCTAACACACGAGGAGACACTCCCATGAAAGTAATTTTTCCATTGGCAGAACGTCGGTTTCCCTGTTTAAAGACGTGTACGCACCATACATTACAATCGCCACGCCCGTGTAAAGCGGGACCGACACTCGCCCATCTACTGGAACCGCTGTGTCAACTGCCGGTTTCCGAGTTTATTTTTCTTGTCAATTATCAGAGTCATGAGATTCGGTCTTACATAGACGCAAACCATAATGAGATGTCGGTTTCTTTCGTTGAACAAACAGGGAACAAAGGATTAGGGTATACCGTGTCACTCGCGAGTGATTACGTTTCCAGGGAACCAGTGCTTATTGTAGACCCGGATGCCATGTTGGATATCGACTGGGTGTCATTTTCCAAAAGCGAGTACTCAACAATTGCTGTTCGGCGGGTCATTGATGAAAGACCTTACGGGTTAGTAGAGCTCCGTGAGGGGCGGGTTGGGTGCTTGATTCAGAAACCGAGGCGGACCGATTTGATGCTTGCGGGCTGTTACTTCGTTCGTGAGAGTAAGATGCTATTTGAGTGTTTGCATGACTTAATTCAAGCCGGACGGCGATGGCGCGGAGAGTATCAGCTCACAGATGCCCTCCAGAAGATGATAGAGCTCGGCGTGGAGATGCAGGTTCAAGAGGTGGAATCGGTCGACCCAGAGCAAAGCCCCAGTGAATTGGGCAACTTTTTCGACACACACCTTCACCCTTTGAATGGTGTTTTGGGATTAAAACACGTCAAGGCACTCACTGCCTAAAGAATAGGGTCTCCAGTCCGAAGATTTAGATGAGCCTTGAAGGAGAGATTGAGATGCAAGCAATCATTTTATGTGGTGGACTCGCAACCCGATTAGGCGATACCACGAAAAGGGTCCCCAAGGTTCTGCTTGACATTGCAGACAAAACGGTACTGGAATGGCAGATCCGGTTGCTAAAAGATGCGAATGTTCAGGAAGTTATCTTAGCATCGGGGCACCTCCACGATGTCCTTTATGAGCACGTCGGCACGCATTATGCCGGTGTGCGGGTCGGCTACGCCAAAGAGGAGCAGCGCCTCGGCACCGGCGGCGCGATTCAGAATGCAATGCGATGGATCCACACATCCCCTTTTTTCGTCCTCAATGGCGACGTGCTGCTCGCTGATTTTTCGCCGCAGCAGCTGTTAGATCGGTTTCACGGTAACATGGTAGGACTGTTACTGAGTATCCGGGTCCCTGATATTCGCACTTACGGTGAAATCGTGTCGGACAGCGAAGGGAGAATCACAGCCTTCCGAGAGAAACAGTCTGTCCATCGGGCAGGGTATATCAACAGCGGGGTCTACCTTTTCAATAAGAGCATTGCTGACGCATTTCCCAACGATCGGGCGCGATTTTCGGTGGAACGAGATGTTTTTCCCAATGTCCGCGAGCTTTACACATTACAAGCGGATGCCGATTGGATTGACATTGGGATTCCTGAGCGGCTGGCGTCCGCAAGACAGCATTTCCGAAACGGAGTCTTCCGATGATTTAGAGCCTCTGATATTCGCGGTGTTTTCGGTATTGAAAGCGTTACAGAGTTGGTTGACTGTCCGCTTCTGGAGGTGCCTCGTGCTTCTCTGGAGGCTGCCTGAGCGAACAACAAAGACACAGAATTCGATTAAGTGCCTGAGTAAATTTAAAGGCGATTCACTATAGGAGCCCCCAATGTTAGAAACCCGAGACCTCACAAAAGTCTATAACGAGAGCGTTTTAGCCGTTAACAAATTGAACCTAAAGGTAGATAACGGTGAAATCTATGTTGTCCTTGGTGCCAACGGTGCCGGCAAAAGCACGACGATGTCGATGCTCCTGAACTTCATCGAGCCGACGAGTGGCACTGCCTTGGTAGACGACATCGAGATTCCGAAGGTCCCTCTCGAAGCGAAAAAACATCTCGCCTACGTTTCCGAGAACGTCGAACTCTATCGCAACTTCACTGCGCGACAAAACCTCTCCTACTTTGCGAAAATCGGTGGACGCAAGAAGGTATCCACTGCCGAACTCGAGGCGACTCTCGGACGCGTCGGCCTCCCTGAAGAGGCTTTTAAACGTCGCGTCAGGACCTTCTCGAAAGGAATGCGCCAACGTTTGGGAATCGCAGTCGCTATCATGAAGAACGCACAAGCCGTCCTCCTCGATGAACCGACTTCGGGGTTAGATCCGAAAGGGGGTGCCGATTTCCTAAATCTGCTCCGTGAACTCAAGGAAGAAGGCAAATCCATTTTTATGTCTACGCACGACATTTTCCGCGCCAAAGAGATCGCTGATAGAATCGGCATCCTGGTACAAGGCAACCTCGAACGCGAACTCACGCGTGAAGAAATTATTAAAGAGGATCTTGAGGCACTCTACCTGCATTACGTCGCAGGATACGAACCCAAAGAAGACGCATCAAGGGGATAGCACCCACTGCTTAGAGATAGAAAGGTGGCAAAGAAATGGAAAAAAAATGGAAGAATATCTCGTTGAACGCAAGAAAAGGAGAAACATACTTCCAATTCTTCAATCGTTTAGTCTTCAGGTTTTTTACGCTTGCGCTGATTTTCATGTGCACACCAGACATTCTACAGTCAATGGGCACGCAGGTTGTATTCGCTGACCCTGCTGAAACACTTCCCTCAGCTAATGGCAGCAACGGAAAAACGAAAGAGGAACAGAGCCGCCAAATCCTGATAGAAATCGATCGCCTGAAGATGGAGTTGGCAGAAAATCTGATGAAAAAGAA